>NZ_JAHIDY010000049.1:0-38362 GCF_018732265.1 Pseudomonas sp. TAE6080 | reverse complement strand
TGACAGTCACGACCTCAAATCCGGTAACTGTCAGATGAAGTCTGAGTTTCTACAAGTTAGCGGATCTGCTCCCTCGAATATGAGGCTGCTCCTATGTATGAACCCGACAGCTACAACGTTTTTGCAAAAATTTTTTATCGGCCCATTGACGCAGCTATACGCTGGTGCAATCTCATGGCTCATGAAACCCAAATACTAGAATCGGCTTGGGACTGTCCTGCGCTCCTGTCAAAATACTTCCCCCAATGGCCGTGCCTACAGGCAAATACCGAAAAAATTATAGATGCCATTCGCCATGGCGACCTGGCCTATGGCTGCTTCGGCGTGTCGGTCACGATTGGCACGCCCATCGATTGCAGTCAGATAACTATCCGCCATACTGACCTCAGAGTTTGGATGGCGCGCTACTACCCTGACCAAAGACCAAGCTTTCTTTTCGAACAGTCCTTCAACCAACAAGGAGCTATCAGCCCTGGCACCTATCTGGCCTTACAAGCCGACCGAGATGCAATGCAATTGCGGATAAAAAATATAGAAGCGTCTTATCAACAACTACTCGATGAGCTTGAGGCAATGGGGTTGGAAAGAGAAAATATCCATCAGTTACTAAAGTCCAACAGTAAACTCAGTGACCGCAGTGAAATCGGCTACCTGAAAGTCATAGGGGCGTTGCTTGAACTAATCTTAGGACACTCGCCATCAGGTAAACCGCACTCAGTATTTGATAGTCAATCCTCCATCGTCAATTCCATCTCAGCTCATCGCAAAGACGATCCTGGCCTGAGCAAACGCACGCTGGATGCAAAGTTCGCCGCAGCCAATCGCATACTCAAAAAAGGTATCTGAGTGGAGCAATTGCACTGCAATACCTCTGATTGCAGTGCAATGACTCTCCCCCACTTCTGCTATTCAATTCAGGTCACTTCCCACCACGCGCCAATCGGCGCCAGGAGTGACCAGCATGTCCAGCCAATCCTTACCCATCGTTGAAGCACCTCAACTGCAGGTAGAACGCCACATCATGCGACGTGACGAGGTGGAGCGAAAAACCGGCTTCAAACGCGCGCACATCTACAACCTGATGAAGGAAGGTAAATTCCCTCAGGCTAAACGCATTGGATTGCGGGCAGTCGGTTGGGACTCGCTAGAAATCGAGCAGTGGGTCGTTGAACGCTTAGGCAAACAGGCCTGATGCCATGCGTGTGGTATCGGTGGTTTCCACCAAAGGCGGGGTGGGCAAAACCACAGTAGCCGCCAATCTCGGCGGCCTACTGGCTGACGCAGGCCTACGCGTCCTGCTACTGGATCTGGATAGCCAACCCACCCTCTCCAGCTATTACGCCTTGAGCCAGAAGGCTGATGTCGGTGCGTACGAGTTCATCGCACTCAACCTAGCTATGCCTGCCCAGATTATTTCCAGGACAGTGATTGCAGGGCTCGATCTGATCGTCTCCAACGACGATCAAGGTCGACTGAGTACCTTGCTGCTGCACGCCCCTGACGGGCGATTACGCCTACGCAATCTGCTCGACAACTTCCGCGCCCGTTACGACCTGCTTTTGATCGACACCCAAGGTGCGCGTAGCGTGCTGCTGGAGATGGCCATCCTGGCCTCCGACCTTGCCCTCTCTCCCATCACCCCGGAAATGCTCGCCGCCCGCGAACTGCAGCGTGGCACCTTGAAGCTACTCAGCGAACTCGAACCTTTCCGCCACCTGGGCATTCCACCCCCACCCTTACGACTGCTCCTGAACCAGGTGAATGCCATTCGAGTGGACACCCGGATGATCATCCGTGGCCTGCGCGAGACCTTCGCAGGGGCTAACAACATCTCGGTTCTAGACACCGCAATTCCGGAGCGAGTGGCGTACCTCAACGCCGCCTCCCTTGGCCTACCGGTCCACCGAGTCGAGACACGCCAGTCACGGGAACGACGCTCGCCATCCGCGATGGAAACCATGCAAGCGCTGGCCATCGAGTTGTTTCCGGAATGGCGCGAAGCGATTTCTAGGGTGGGCAGGTGCACGGAGGTTAAATGACACCATTCACCATGCCGGCACTTCTCGCCCAATCATTGTGTTTGCTCGACCTTATAGCCAACAGCGTTTGGCAAGGAGTCTTCTGATGTTGGATCAACTTCCCATCATCGCTCCACCATTCACTCGACCACACCACCCATCTGGCGATGAATACTGCACTGTCGTCTTTCGCCTGCAGGGTGGACGCTCGGCCATGGGTTGGCTCCTCGCAGAGCTTTCCAGACATTTCGAAGGTTCGGGGACTGCCAAGATCGTCAAGTTCGAGGTCGGTGACCATTTGCGTAACCGGCGTTAACTGAGGTTGTTCCGATGAAGAAGCTCAGTCAGGCGCAGATCACCGACAAGCTGCACCAGGACCACTTCCCTCGAGGTCCAGAACTGGAGCGGCTATCCGATCCACTTACTGACACGCCTATGCTGGTCACTCTGGAGCAGTTGCGGCCCTACGAACACAACCCTCGATTCATTCGTAATCCGCTGTATGACGATATCAAGGCTTCGATCCGTGAACGCGGGCTGGATCAACCACCGCCGATTACCCGTCGCCCGGGAGAAACCTATTTCATCATCCGCAACGGCGGTAATACGCGCTTGGCGATTCTCGGCGAGCTGTGGCAGGAAACTCGCGACGAGCGTTTCTTTCGGATTCACTGCCTGTTCCGACCTTGGAGCAATGAAACCAACGCCCTACTCGGCCATTTGGCGGAAAGCGATCTGCACGGCCAACTCACGTTCATCGAACGGGCTCTGGCGGTAGCCAAACTCAAAACCATGCTTGAATCGGATGGCCCACAGCTCTCACAACGGGAGCTGGCTCGACGTCTTGCCGCTGGGGGCTATCCGATTTCACAGTCGCACATCAGCCGGATGCTGGACACCCTCGAACACTTATTACCCGCCATTCCACAAACTCTGTATGCCGGGTTGGGTAAGCCTCAGATAGAGCGTCTGATCGGTCTACGTAGTCAGGCTGAGCGAATCTGGAACCGTTATCCAACTGCCACAGTTGCATTTGCAGAGTTCTGGCTGGAATCCATGGGTTACTTCGATTGCGATCCTGAATCCTTTGATCTTGAGAAGATCCAGGATGAATTACTCGAACGCATGAGCCGCTTGCTCGGACAGTCCTACCGTATGCTGGCCCTGGAGCTGAGCGATACCCAACGGGTCGTATCCACGCCTGGGGCTGTCACTACCAGGCCCTCAGAGAACATCTATTCGCCAAGCGAACATGAAGCCGCGGCAGAACCGCCCTCCTCCGACACTGAATCACAATCAACCCAGGTCGAGAGCAGGATAGAGTCAGTTTCAGAAGAACTGCTCGCAGAACCCGAAACAAATGTTTCACCAGCGGTCAATCCTCGATCACGCGTTCAACAGATTCGTGAGCAAATCGATCGCGAGATAGCCACCAAAGCGACGTCTCCAGTCGAAACCTGCCCAATCGACGACCTCTGGACGATCACACCAACGCTGGATACACCCGAACAACTGCGTTTAGCCATTGCCGGACTGGCGCGAGAAATGGCGGCCTATGCCGGATACCCCGAGAGCATCATCGGTCAGCCGCTTGGCTTGGGCTTCGCCCTGAACATCGAGCGAGTTGATCTTGCAGCGCCTCACGCAACCGGCGTTCACCTACTGCTCATGGCCCTGCTGCGCGCTCAAGACGACGTCAACTGGGAAGATCGTAAGCAACTGCCGTCAGCGCTGTTCGGCCAATTGTTGCTGGGGATCTATCAACTCCCGCTCACAAATCGTCCCGCCGTGGACGTGGGACTGGAGCGGCTGCCCGACAGGCTGTTAATCAAACTGTATCGCCTGATCCGCCTGGCCCGGCGTCTGATCGACTTAACGATTCCCCCTGAAGATAGCTCACCGAAGGAGCTGCCATGAACCTGTCCTTCAATGTGCTCAACCAGGCCATGCTGACCCAGATACTGCATGAGCTGCGCCAGGGTAACCTGCAGCGCTGCAAGGCACTCGGACTGGGTGAGGACGACATCTACCTGTTGCAATCCTTACCGCCCACTACGTTGTCGCGCCTGGCCCATGCAACCATCCCCTGGGTTGAGATCAAGATTGACTCGCCGGTGCTGCATCGGTTGATCGAGCAAGCCGAACGTGACGAGCAGAACGAGCGCTTGATCAACCGCGCGCTCAAGCTCGGCGCCAGCAGCACCATCATGTACCAATGCTTTGGCTTGGCGCATTCGGAAACCGCCCTGCGTCGACGTCTGCTCAAGATAGAAACCCGAAAAGGTCGCCCTCAGAATTTGAGCGAGGCGCAGGAGCATGCGCTCTGGCAGCGTTGGTGCCAACTACGCGCTCAGGACAGTACCGAGGACCAGCTCGACGCCATGATGATGCTGGCGGAGGAGCAACAAGTCAGCTTGACCATCGTCTGGCAACAAATCGACCAGTACAGCAACGGCACATGAACACAGCCCCTTCCAGTCGTTGGCAGCGTGTCCTGCAGCAATGCACCCAGCATCTGAGTGAACGCTGGCCCGTACGCCCTACCACTGAACAACCCTCCAACCAGGCCCTGCAAGCTGGCTTTCTATTCAGTGGCCAATCTCACGAAGTCGTGCCACGTCGGCTGCTGTTGGATAGTCGGTTGACGCCGTTGGAACGCAATGCCTGGCAGGTGTTTCGACTCATGCTGCAAGGCCAGGGCGTGGTCACGCCGCGCTATGAGGATTTGCAGCCTTACCTGTCGAGCGTGCCCTACGGTGCGTCAGCCTCCCGTGAAACCATTGCTCGGGTGTTGACGATGCTCAGGTTGACGCGCTGGCTCAGTTTGGTGAGTCGCGGACGCGATCAGCTCAGCGGACGTCTTCAAGGTTTTCTGTATGTTCTGCACGATGAGCCGTTAACCCCCGCCGAAGCCATGGAACTGGATCAGGATTACCTGGCGCTGGTCGGGCATGCCCTCGGTCATGCGACGAAGGCGGTGCGTATTGTCGCTCAGCACGTTGTGGAGGAAGTCCGCCAGGACACGAATATCGATCGTGATCGGTTACCGACGCGGCTCGACAGCTGGGGCGAACACTGGACGCAGCAAGGATTGGATCAGCCAGCCGTTGATGCCTTCCACGATTCCGAACGGGAGGAAGATCACCGCGTTCGGAATCGTGCAGGCCCTCGTTCGGATTCCGAACCGGGCCTGAACGTCAATGTTTCAGACACCGTTCGGAATCCGAACGCCGCCTGTACTGTATTAAAAGAAAGTATTTGTACAGTACCGCGCGCGACCGCAGCGGTGGATAACCTGCACTGGCCCGCTGCGCTGCACCTGAGCCCAAGCGAGCGTCAGGCCGTCGCCGTGGCGCTGAACAAACTCAAACCAGCGGATCGGCAGGCGGTGCTCAACGAAGCGGGAGCACGTTGTGCGGCCGGTGGAATCCGCAAGCCAGCGGCGTATCTGATGGGCCTGATCCAGCGCGCACTGAAAGGTGACTTTCGTCCTTGGGCAGGTCAGGCCGAACCTTCACCCATTGCAGAATCACCTCCACCCGCTCCCTCGCGGCCATCTCGACAACAGGGCGAACCCGCGTCTGCCCTCGCACAAGCGTGCCTGAATGAGCTGCGCCAACTGCGTGGCAAACGCGGTGGACCTCAGTAGATTTGATGCCAGTGGCATCAAATCCATGGTGTTCCACTCTACGAACACATCGGATCAAACTATGAAACTCTTAGGGAAAAGCCGGGACATCTCTTTCGATGAACGTAGACGTCAGTAGATTTGATGCCGGTGGCATCAAATCTACTGACGTCTCCATAATTAGCCCTCTTAAACCAAACCGAACAGACCGCATTCAGTTTTTTGGCTGTCCTTGACCCTCATCTGCCGCAACGTTTCCGTCCAAGCGAATGCGAGGACAACGCCGTGGCCGATCATTACCAACTCAACCTGGGTTCATTGCGCAGCAGCATCACCCTGACCCTGCACACTCACCACGCCGCCCGTATCTGGCAAGGGCGGACCGCACGCGAAGGCGTTCACTCGATCATGGGCATGGCCGGCTACATCAGTGTCACCAACCTGATCAAACAAACCGCGGCTCAGGACGATCCCTATGCCGACTGGGCCATCGTACAACTCGAAGAAAAACTGATGCAGGCCAAGGCTGGGATGCTGGAACTGACCCAACAGCTGGATCGGATCAGACAGGACCTGCCGACACAGATCGACATGGGCGACAACCTCAACATCCACCCCGTCACCTTGCCGTTGTACATCGGCAGCCAGCTGGGTTTTCTGGCGGTCTACCTGCTGACCGACTACGACACCCTGGTGCGTCGTACCCTATTGGCCCATCACACAGCCTTGATCGGCCGCGTCGACATGGAAGCCTGGATCGATGACGGCGCCCATCTGCTGCGCAGCCTGTTCGGCCAGGCGCAGCGCTATCGGCATTCTGGCGTCACCCGTGATGACATGGCAGCGAACAATGCCCGTGCTCTGGCGGCCATCGAGAAGATGGGTTTGCCCCCCATGGACATTCTTGAGGGTCATCGCCGCTCCCAGTTCGCGCCACCGATCATTCGTCGTGGTGCTGTGGCAGTGGATGACGCGGACGCATTGGCAGAGGAAGCGAGAGAGCCATCTGCGACGGTGGATGAGCCGGAGGACGAAGCATGAATCTCATGATCCCGGCTCAACCAATGCCCTTCGAAGCGTTAACACCGGATGCCTATCGACAGCTCGAACACGCTGCCTCCCTAAAAGGCCTTTTAAAACCTTTTAAGGGTAAGGGGGAGTTGGACCACCTGGCGCAGGTGGCGAGGGAAATCGAGGCGCAGTTATGTCACCTGATGGAAGCTGTTGTGCAGCAAGCCGGACAGCCCCCGTACTCACTGCTGGATATTCGATTGGTGCTGCAGAACACCAGCGCGGGCAGCACCTTTTTGCGTTGGCGAACCCGTGACTTCGCCCGCATGGGGGTTGCGGTCTGGGAACGCCAGGTCCGCAACAAGACCCAACCGCAGGCCGTACGCGAGGGGTTGCACCGTTTCGAATGCAACCGTATTGCACTGAACCTGCAGATGAGCGTGGTGCATTCGCTTTACCGCCAGGCCTCGACCTGCGCGATCAAAATGGCCAGTGCCGAACGGCTGCTGCGCCAGTTCACAACCGCAGCGGAGATATCACGATGAGTACTTTTTTCGTCGGCGAAGGCAACATCGGCAGTGCGCCAGAGTTCCAGGAATTCGCCTCAGGCAATGACGAGCCACGGCGTTTGCTACGGCTGAATGTGTACTTCGACAACCCCGTGCCACGCGAGGGCGGCTACGAAGATCGAGGCGGCTATTGGGCGCCGGTTGAGCTCTGGCACCGCGAGGCTGAACACTGGAGCACGCTGTACCAGAAAGGTATGCGTGTGCTGGTCGAGGGCCGCACGATACGAGATGAGTGGGAGGACAGCGAAGACAACGCGCGGGTGACCTTCAAGATCGAGGCCCGTCGAGTCGGCATCCTGCCTCATCGAGTGCACAGCGTGGTCATGCGGGAGCGATCCAATGAACCGGCAGCATCTGCGAAACACGTCGGGCAAAATACAGAGCAAGCCAGCTCACCTGCGTCGAAGCCAAAAAAGCGCACAGGGCCGCCACCTCCGGAATGACGAGCATTAGGCATAAAAATTGCGCCTTTGCGCGAAGTTGCTGGCGTATTACTACTCGCTGCTCGTGAAGACCCACACTGTCGTCCACGCTAAAACGGGGTAACAGCATCGGATCGTCAAGGCAGTCCTCACCGACTAATATGAGGTACCTGCGAGTCAGGTTTCTCATATCTCGTAGCTGCTGTTTCCAACAACTCTGCTCCGGACCCCATCCGGAGCAGTCTTATGCGCCTCTTCCTCTGCGAGAAACCTTCCCAAGGTCGTGACATCGCCAAAGTTCTCGGAGCCAGCCGGCGCAGCGATGGCTGCCTAATCGCACCCGAGACAACCGTCACCTGGTGTATCGGTCACCTGCTGGAGACAGCACCGCCTGAAGCTTATGGTGAACACTTCAAGAGTTGGTCGTTAGATCATCTACCGATCATTCCCGCGCAGTGGCAGGTCGAGGTCAAACCCAAGACTGCGGCACAGTTCAAAGTCATCAAGCGCCTGCTCAGTAAAGCCACCACCGTCGTCATCGCGACCGACGCCGACCGCGAAGGTGAAATGATTGCCCGCGAGTTACTGGAACTCTGCAAGTATCGAGGCCCCGTTCAGCGCCTCTGGTTGTCGGCACTCAACGAGGCGTCGATTCGCAAAGCATTGTCCTCGCTGAAGTCTGGTCAGGAGACCTTCCCGCTCTATCACTCAGCCCTCGCCCGCAGCCGTGCTGACTGGCTGATCGGCATGAACCTCAGTCGTTTGTTTACCCTCCTCGGTCGGCGGGCAGGCTACGACGGCGTGCTGTCGGTTGGACGCGTACAGACACCCACTTTACGCCTAGTGGTCGATCGGGATCGTGCGATTGCCAGTTTCGTTCCGGTGCCCTACTGGAACGTTGAAGTGCACTTATCGTCGAGGGGTCAGCGATTCATCGCATCGTGGTTACCGCCAAGCTCAGGACAGGACGAAGCGGGTCGTTGCCTGCAACAGGCGCTTGCCAGTCAAACGGTCCAAGCGATCTCTTGCAGCAAGACCGCCACAGTACTCTCGCTGCAGACTGAGCATTTCCGCGAAGCGGCGCCCCTGCCCTTCGACTTGAGCACGCTGCAAGAAGTCTGCTCGCGCAAGTTGGGACTCGGCGTTCAGGAAGTCCTGAATATCGCCCAGGCTCTGTATGAAACCTACAAAGCCACCACCTACCCGCGCAGTGATTGCCGCTATTTGCCAGAGAGTATGTTCGACGAGGTATCTGGGGTATTCGATGCCCTGCTCAAAACCGATCCCACCCTGCGGCCCGCATTCGGAAGACTCGATCGATCACTGCACTCCCGCGTGTGGAACGATGCCAAGGTCACCGCGCACCACGGCATCATTCCCACCACCGAGCCGGCGAACCTTGCGCGGATGTCCGAACAAGAACGCCAAGTCTACGAACTGATTCGTAGCCACTACCTCGCGCAATTTCTTCCGTCTCATGAGTTTGATCGAACCCAGGTCGAACTGGAATGTGGCGAAAAACGATTGACCGCTGTTGGCAAACAGATCCTGGTCCAGGGCTGGAAAGGCTTGCTCTCCGAAAACACCGAGGAGGACGAACCCAGTCACAAGTCCCAAGTCTTACCCGTCTTGCAACAGGGCACGCAGTGCGCAGTGGACGACGTCGAACTCAAGTCCATGCGCACCGCCGCCCCCAAACCACTCACCGAGGGCGATCTGATCAAGGCGATGAAAAACGTCGCCAAGCTGGTCAACGACCCACGCCTGAAACAGAAACTTCGGGACACTACCGGTATCGGTACCGAAGCCACGCGAGCCGGCATCATCAAGGGGTTGATTGATCGCGGTTACTTGCTGAAGAAAAAACGCGCCTTAATGGCCTCCGCAGCGGCCCATACCCTGATTGAGGCGGTACCCGCCGCAATCGCAGATCCGGGCATGACCGCGATATGGGAACAGGCCCTGGACGAAATCGAAACGGGACGCCTGACCCTTGATGCGTTCGTCGCCAAGCAGGCGAACTGGATTGCACAATTGGTCGAACACTGTGGCGCACTCACCTTGGCGGTACCTGTCGAAGCCGGCCCGGCCTGCCCCATTTGCAATGCCTCGATGCGTAGACGTAAAGGAAAATCAGGGCAGTTCTGGTCATGCTCCCACTACCCAGATTGCAAGGGCACTGTGTCGATCAGTAAAGATACGCGTCGCTCATGATGTTCCATGGGACGATCATTATGAGAACGGTGCGTTCTCTGCCTTGACGTCGTCCCACCCTCTCTGCTGTAGTGCCTCAGGATCATCGCCAATGGCGACCCAAGACCGATTTGCTCCGGGTAGCTCGGTCGAACTCGTCGAGTTCGGAGCCTTCTCTTCTGCGGGATTTCATTCCCGTTTTGTGCTTGACCTGATCGTGGTGGCGGATGACCACTGTTGCCTCTACCCGGCAACAGCGGTCATCCGCTTCGGCGATCGTATTCAGTCCCGGAGCCCGCCGGGGAAACACTGGGCACCTTTTGTGCGCGGATGCGTGCCAGCATGTTCCGACCCAGGCCACGACAAGGGTCGGTTGGCGAATCATGGCGCAGTTCAACCAAGTGTTGCGAGGCGCTGGTCGACTGCGTAAGACCGTCAAAGGTGGTTTTTTTCTTCCTCGCCTGGCATCCCGTCAGGCCCACTCTTCACTTTCTTCAGTCCAGTGACTGCCACTGTATTCCGGCTATAAAAAATCGGGTTGCAGCGTCTTGACGCTCCCCTGTGACAGGCTTATACAAAGGGCGTGGTTTGCTGTCGTTGACAGCCCAGCCCAGGTAGCTTGAACCTTCAAGGCTACGCCACGTTCGTGGTGGTTTACCCAAGTGCGATCAGCGTTCGGAAGCTCGCACGGTTACCGCCTCAGCGGTGATGAATGCCCACTACCCCATGTCTGCTAACCACTACCGCAGACGTTCCTCAGCTGCACCGTTATTCCGCCAGACGCATCGTTCTGATCGTCATCGGCTTGCCGGTGGTGAGTCGTTCATCGCTCTTCTTCACCTTACCCACCCTGACGGGGGCTCACTTCCCCATCAGGGACTGTGCGTCGCCGTTTCCCCTTGAAACAGGAGAACCACCATGGCCCACGCCAACCAATCCAAAGAAGCGACCACTTACTTCAACCTGCACACCGTCGGTATCGGCTACCTCAACCGTGTTCGTGAAGTCCAAGTCCGCCGCGGCCAACCATTCATTGCCTGCGATATCGCAGCCCTGCACGGTGCCACCGATGCGGTGGAGTACACCCGCTTCGACTGCAAAGTCGCTGGGGGTGAAGCTGAACGCTTGATTCGTCTCTATATGGACGCCGTCAACGCCGAGAAAAAGGTCTTGCTGTCGTTCCGTATCGGCGACCTGTGGATCGATCCGTTTCTCTATGAGAAAGGCGAGAAACAAGGCCAACCGGGCGCCAGCCTGAAAGGTCGTTTGCTGTTCATCGACTGGATCAAGATCAACGGCACGTTCGAATACAAAGCACCCGCCAGGCAGGAAGCAACAGCACCTGCTGAGCAAGCGCCAAACAGTGAACCATCCCCACCGTCGGCTGATGCCGAAGTTGAGGATACCGAAAACCCAATAGAGGCTCGGGTGGAACCTGAATCTCCACCCGCTCCGCGCACGGCCCGCCGTGATGCCACCCGTACCGTTCAGTCCGCCTGAACAGTCCACGATGTTCCTCATCAAGGCGCTCCGTCGAGCGCCTTTTCTTCAATCAGCACAGGGGACCATTATGGAATCCTTCTGGCTTTGCGACGACTGCCTGTTCGCTACAGCTTACGAGGACTACAGCACCTTATCGCTGTATTACTCGCAGGATGAGGTCGAACAACGCATCGCCGCGATACATCGTGAGCTAGTTCGGTTGATGCCCATCAGTGCCGACTTCGATCCCGAAGCCGGCTGGGGAATAAGAACCTTTTCTCCATCGCCTTGCGACGGCTGTGGTTCACATCTACACGGTCAACGCCACCGATTCACTCGGCTGTAAACAGCGCGCCATCTGCTAACGCCCAAGACTCCACACCCACCTTGGGGGATACCACTCCCCTCGGGCGTGTACCCCTGATTGTTCCCTTCGGAGGTACCGCCATGAGCACCCAACTTACACTGATTGAGACCTCGGATTTCGAGGCTGATCGCATTGTCCAAGAAAACCAGCTGATCGACGAAGCGCAGCATATTCTGGATCGTCGGCTGTTCGCCCGCGGCCCTATCCTGACGTCGCCTGACACTGTTGCCTCCTACCTAAAACTGCAGCTTGCGCAACAAGAGCATGAAGTCTTCGGTGTGATCTTTCTCGATGCCAGGCACCGGGTGCTGGCATTCGAAGTCCTCTTTCACGGCAGCATTGATGGCGCCAGCGTTTACCCCCGCCAAGTCGTTAAGCGTTCCCTAGCGCATAACGCTGCGGCCGCCATTTTGGTTCACAACCATCCCTCGGGTTGTACAGAACCCAGCCAGGCGGATCGCGTCTTGACCGCACGGCTGAAGGAGGCCTTGGCCTTGATCGAAGTGCGTGTATTGGATCACTTCATCGTGGGTGAAGGTCGTCCTCTCTCCCTTGCCGAATACGGCTGGCTTTAACCCTCACAGGCGCCTTCGGGCGCCTTGTTCATTTTCATTCTGGAGAACCCTCATGAACCCCGCACACCAAGCCCCAGCTCTGCTGATGGCCTCAACCCCATTTGCTCGCGGCTACGACAACCTTCATATCGAACGGCTGCTACTGATCACCTACGAAAACGACTGCCCTCCCTGCGTTCGACCAGTGCACGACTCACAAGCACATCTGCCCGACAATGAGCTGCAACTGTTCACCTGCCTGTTCAATGACGATTTCGCCTTGATCAGCGAAGGCCAATCCATTCCGGATGAATTGGATGAATTAGATGAACGCTGCCAGTCCACCGGGTTGGTGCGCCAAGTGATCTACGCCGTGATGGGCGACATGCTCAACGAGCGGCATCACCTCGGCGATCTGTACTCCCTGGAAGAAGCCCAAGCCATGGTCCATCGCTTGAGCTTCGAAACGGGGCACTACAGTCGAGCCTGGGAGATCAGTACCGCACACCTTCCTGAAGAAGCGATGTTCTATCTGGAAGGATGGGCAAGTAACTCCGCTCCGAGGCAAACCGGCCTTTTGTTCGAGCTTTTCGAGTTGCCGGATTGCTGCGGCATCAGTTGCAAGCTGATTGGCACGCCATGGACGGACGAAAACTTGCTGAACATTGAGGGCAAACGTTATTCAAGCTTGAGACAAGAGCAACTCGACGCAGGCACACCGGAAGTCCTAGTCAACGTACTGTACCTGGCGGCATTGGCGGATGCGAGATTGTTGATCTTCGACCCCGACGCTGCCGTCTTGAATGGGCTCGCTATTTTTGATGAATAGCAACGCGTTCAGCGTTAACACGACCCGCCTTGAATCAACTTTCTCACTGAGTTGCTCCTTCACCTCATGTCAGGTTTTGCACTGAATCTGTCATGAGGTTTTTTCCATGGAGCGTTTTTTCACGCCTGTCTGCCTGCTGGGTTTGTTGAGCGCCTGCACCGCGCAAATCCCCAATACATTGCCAACCCATCCAGAGATCGACAGTGGCTCCAATCGGGCCCAGCTTTCGAGGGACACAGCGGAAGGAAACCATCCGACAGAACTCCGCTATGGCCGCTATACGCTGGTCAGCACCGAGCCCACCACGGAACAACGCTATCTTCTCGCTCAAATCATTGAAGTGAACATCCCGTCCAGCCTAAACCCCTCAGTGCAGGATGCGTTGCAGTACGTATTGCAGCGCTCGGGCTATTCGCTCTGCCCCGTTACTGCGTCGGTGAAGTTGCTGTTTACCCGGCCTCTGCCTGCAGCCCATTACCGGCTTGGTCCAATCCCTTTGCGCCGCGCGCTACAAGTGCTGGCTGGCCCCGCCTGGCAACTCACGACCGATGAAGTCAGCCGTTCGGTCTGCTTCGAACAGCAGAAAACGGATGCCGGTGTCGCGCTGATTACACCCGTCTTGCCCCATCAATCGGAGGCGCGGTCATGAAAGCCTCAACGTTTCAAACCCTCATCATCGGGCTCCTTTGCCTGGCGGTCGCCGGGCTGAGCGGTGGTTTGTATAACCAGTATCAACGCATGGCAAAACTGCAGAGCACGGACACGCAATACCGACAAACTTTGGACACCCTGCAACATGATTCAAGCGCCCTCAAGGATGCACAAGAGAAGCTGCAGTACGCGCTGAAAGACCTGAAGCAGATGGTCGATACTAGTGAGCAACAGGCCAATACCCTCGATCCGATGCTGGATCAGTGGGCGCAAGAAATACAGGAGCTGCGCGATGGTCTGGCAGCCCGCGCCACCGTGGCAGAACTGACAGCGCTGCGCGCACACCTTGAACAGGTCGAGCAGCAGTTCCAGGAGCACAAGACCCAGCCATCACCCCCACCGCCGTCGCCTTCCGCGACTAAACCGAAAAAGACCGCTCGCCCCAAGCCCGTCCCGCTCTCGCCACCGTTCTCGGTGTTGGGGGTCGAATCCCGTGGTGGTGAGCGCTTCTTGGCAGTCGCACCTCATGACAGTCGCTCTCTCATAGATGTTCGGCTGCTGCATAGCGGCGAGCAGCTCGGAGCCTGGTACCTGAAAGTGCTGGAGCCGAACTCAGCCATCTTCGCGGTGGCCGCTCAGCCAGACCAGACCGTGCACCTCCCTTGAGAAGCGATCATGAACAGAGCGCTACTGCCCACCGTCGTCTGTCTCGCTTCGCTACTGGCCATGGACGCTGCGATGGGCAACCCCGTCACGACACAGTCACAGACCCAGGACACGCAGTCTGCTCCGCTGGGGCGCTCTGACTCTGAACAGGCAGCGAGCTGGGGCCTGACGGGGCAGGAGTGGACGCGCTTCGAACAGATCCAATCCGGCCCACGCGGTTTCTGGAGCCCGAACCTCGATCCGTTGACCGCGCTCGGGGTTGAGGCCCAGACCGACCAAGAGCGCCAGCGCTATGCCGAATTACAGGTAGCGCTGGAAGCCAAACGCGCCGAGCGCGAGTTGGCCTACCAAAACGCTTACGCCGCGGCCTGGACCAAGCTGTTTCCCGGGCTGCTACCGATCCAGGGCATGGCATCCCCGCCCCCTATCAGCTCAGCGGCCGCGCCGCGCCAGGCTCTATTTGTGGAGGACCACTGCTCAGCGTGTACCGCCGAAGCCCAGCGTCTGCAAAGCAGCGACACGGCGTTCGATATCTACCTGGTGGGCAGCCAAGGCGAGGATGAACGCGTCCGTAGCTGGGCTCGGCAAGCGGGCATCGATCCCGTCAAGGTTCAACGCCGGCAGATCACCCTGAACCATGACCGTGGTCGCTGGTTCAGCCTGGGTGCCCCGGGGCCAATGCCTGCCACATTTCAACAGGTGAATGGACAATGGCAACGCCTCGACTGAGTGGTCTTGCGCTGGTGCTGACGGTGCTCGCCGTCCAGGCCGACCAACTTCCGCCTCCGGCCTATCAATTGGCGGCGCATGACGCCGACATCCCTTCTATGGTGCTATTCGCAATTGCCCTGCAGGAGAGTGGTATCCACGTCCGTGGTCGATTGCTGCCCTGGCCCTGGACCCTGAACATCGCCGGAATACCCTACCGCTTCGCCACTCGCCAGGCCGCCTGTCACGCCTTACTTCAGGCGCTCGCGCGACATGACGCCAAGCGGGTCGATGTCGGTCTTGGACAAACCAACCTGGGTTACCACGGGCAACGTTATTCCAGCCCCTGCGAAGCCCTTGACCCTTACCGAAATCTCGCCGTGACCGCCGCGCTGTTGCAGGAGCATCACGCCACCACCGGTGATTGGGTATCAGCTGCCGGCCGATATCACCGCCCGGCAGGAGGAACGCCGGCCGCGCGTTACCGCGCCGGCTTTTCCCGGCAACTCGAACGGTTGCTGGTTTCTTTCAAACAGGGCACACCACCATGAAGCGAATCCCCATCGCCTGTTATTTCATCCTGCTTTTGGTATCTTTCGCCCAGCCGGAACTGACCGTAGCCGGGGATCAGCCTAGCGACTTCACCCGACACCATTTTCAAGTTGCCAGGCCGCTAATAAACAACAAGATCCAGCCTGATCGGGCCATGCATGCGGACCTGTCCACGTTTGCCGATGAAGCCTGGATACTGCCCATCCGTAGCCCCCACTTGAGCCCCGGCCAGATCACGTATCGCGCCCTGAACATGCCGGGCTTGCGGCCATTTTTTCTGGTCGGTGACGATCCCCTGTCGCTGACTTGGCTGCGTCAGCGCGCTGCTGAACTGCAGGAAATGGGCGCGGCTGGCCTCGCCGTCGAAGTAGCCGACACTGAAGCCCTGGCCCGAATTCGCGCAGCCGCTCCAGACATCACCATCCTGCCGGTCAACGGCAACGACATCGCCACCCGCCTGCAGATTTTGCACTACCCCGTCTTGATCACCGCCACCTCATTGGGACAGTGAGTCAGGTCATGGCCGAGCATGCGATGGAGTCCAAGCTCCGGCCAGCGGTCGAGTTGTACACCGTAACAATCTGCATCGCCGCCGCGGTGTTGTGCGTGTACTCGCCCTGGGCCGTGGCCCTGTCACCCGAGATCGGGCAGGTTGCGGCGCTGGCCTATACCCTGTTCGGCCTGATCCGCCTGCGACAAGCCTGGGAGGTGTTGCGCTATCGGCGCAATATCCGCCGGCTGCCCCGCTACGAGCTGACCAGCCGGCAGATTCCGGTCAGTCGTAAGCGTTTGTTCATGGGTCGCGGCTTTCGCTGGACCCGCCTGCACACCCAGCGCTTGGTCGAGGCCCAGGATCCGGCGGTCGCCCATTATGTCGACCAACCGACCCACTACCGGCTGGCCCGTGAACTCGAACGGCGCCTGGAGCATGCACCGTTTCCGCTCTCGATACTGGCCCGTGTCACCGCCTGGGACAGTGCCTTCAATCCGTTGCGCCCTTTACCCCCAGTCGGTGGCTCGCCTCTGTTGCATGGGGTCGAGCCCAACGAAACGGAAGTCAGTCTGCCGCTGGGCGAACGGGTCGGACACACCCTGGTGCTGGGCACTACCCGTGTCGGCAAGACGCGACTCGCCGAGGTGTACATCACCCAGGACATTCACCGCGTCGAACATGAGGTGGTCATCGTCTTCGATCCGAAGGGCGATGCCGACCTGCTCAAACGCATGTACGTCGAAGCCAAACGGGCCGGTCGGGAAAAGGAATTCTATGTTTTCCATCTAGGCTGGCCAGAGATCTCCGCGCGTTACAACGCGGTGGGACGTTTCGGGCGCATCTCGGAGGTAGCATCGCGCATCGCTGGGCAACTCAGTGGCGAAGGCAACTCCGCAGCCTTTCGCGAGTTCGCCTGGCGCTTTGTCAACATCATTGCCCGGGCTTTGATCGAGTTGGGCCGGCGCCCAGACTACCTGCAGATCCAGCGACATGTGGTCAATATAGACGCGCTGTTCATCGAATACGCTCAGCAGTTTTTCGCCAAGACCGATCCGAAAGCCTGGGAAGTGATCGTCCAACTGGAAGGCAAACTCACTGAGAAGAACATTCCCCGGCATATGGTGGGACGCGAAAAGCGTGTGGTGGCCATCGAACAGTACCTGGCGGTGAAACGGGTATTCGATCCGGTGCTGGATGGACTGCGCTCGGCAGTACGTTACGACCGCACCTACTTCGACAAAATCGTTGCTTCGCTGCTGCCGCTGCTGGAGAAACTCACCACCGGCAAGACCGCCCAACTGCTGGCCCCCAACTACACCGACCTAGATGACCCGCGACCAATCTTCGACTGGATGCAGATCATTCGCAAACGCGGCATCGTTTACGTCGGCCTGGATGCGCTGACCGACGCCGAAGTCGCAGCCGCTGTGGGCAACTCCATGTTCGCTGATTTGGTCTCGGTCGCGGGCCACATCTACAAACATGGCATTGACCACGGCCTGCCCCCATCAGGCAGCAGCAGTGACAAGCTGCCGATAAACCTGCACGCTGATGAGTTCAACGAATTGATGGGCGATGAGTTCATCCCCCTGATCAACAAGGGTGGCGGCGCCGGTATCCAGGTAACCGCCTACACCCAGACCCTCAGCGATATCGAAGCACGTATCGGCAACCGCGCCAAAGCTGGCCAGGTGATTGGCAACTTCAACACCCTGCAGATGCTCCGCGTGCGCGAAACCGCCACCGCTGAACTGCTCACCCAGCAGTTACCCAAGGTTAACGTGCTGACCAAGACCCTGATGTCGGGTGCGACGGACACATCCGATCCGGACGCCAACACGGACTTCACCTCGTCCTCCCAGGACCGTGTCAGCAGCACCAGTGTGCCGCTGATCGAGCCTGCTCATATCGTCAGTTTGCCCAAGGGGCAAATGTTCTCCTTCCAGGCCGGTGGGCAGCTCTGGAAAGTCCGCATGCCGTTGCCAAAACCCTCCAACGTCGACGCCATGCCCAAGGACCTACAGGAACTCACTCAACGGATGCGGGCGGCCTATAACGCGCAGGCGGGGCAATGGTGGAGCGCAAGCGGTGGCGGCCCAACTACCAACTTCGATCTGGATCAGGTGGGGTAGCCCTACCCCACAACAGGTTTCGATTCAGCAGAAAACGATCCAGGAGACGTATTGCCCACATCAACTCTGCAGCGCGCAATGGGGTGAACTATGGCGACTTCCACCCAGAACACGCCGCCACAACCGATCCAGCGTCCGGGATTGATCATCTCGACGATCAGCCTAGTCCTGCGCATCATCGGTTTGCTGATTGCCTCGTTGCTGTTCTCGATCCTCATCGAGTTCGCCGGGCTGCTACTGTTCTGGGGTGATCAGGGCTGGCGGCATAGTCAGGCTATGCTAACCAGTGAGTTGGGCTGGCTCAGCGAGCACTTCAAAGCTTCACTTCTCATCCAACAGCCTGGGAAAACAATTGTCCAGTGGCTGGAGCTCCTCAATCAGTGGCTGCTGGTCAAGACTGGCTTTGAGGATTTTGCCCGGCAGGCGCGGGTTTCGGGCCAGGGCAATGGCTTCTGGAGCTGGGCGAATCAGCTCTACGTGAGCATTGAGGATTTCGTACTGGCGGCGGTGTATGTGACCTTTACCTTCGTAGTGCGCCTAACCATCTTGGCTCTGGCCACACCGCTATTTTTGTTGGCCTCGTTCACCGGTTTTGTCGATGGTTTGATGCGCCGCGACCTGCGCAAGTTTGGAGCCGGGCGAGAAAGCAGTTTTGTCTATCACCGAGCTAAACGAGCAGTGATACCCCTGCTGCTCGTACCCTGGATCATGTATCTGTCCCTGCCCTTTTCGCTCAATCCTATGGCCGTCTTTTTGCCTTGCGCGATGATGCTCGGAATAACGACAGCCATCACCGCGGCGACGTTTAAAAAATACATTTAATAAAATGTAACGCTGACGTGTTAAACCATTCCGGTGAATTTAGCCAAAATCGCGACGACATAACCGCCAATAATAGACAAACCAACAATACCCAACGGCCGCTGCCACCAATCACCGCTAGGGGACGGCGGCATAGACTGCTGATAAAAATTGATCTGCCCGATCTGATTTGCGTTGACTTGGGTGGCTGCTCCATTTTGCATCGAGTTGCGCCACTGAGCTTCCTCAAGACGTTCGAATTGAACCTGAACACGCCTCTTGAGTTGGCTAGCGGAAAGGAGAATTTGCTTTCCAATAATCATCACACCCAGCAAACCGAAAAACAGCAAATTTCCATAGCTGAGCGGGTTTTCCTGGCTGAGGGTAGGCGCGTGCTCCCATACAAAACCGATGTAGGGTGATGTGACCTGGTAAACATCGGCTACTAAATTTTGCACAACCCCTCCCAAATGCCCAAAAAATTTTGTGCTCGCGAGAGTCTCTGCTTGATGGTGCAGAAAAATCAACGATGAAACCAAATAAAATAGCCCCCCGAAGACCATCAAGGAGAAGCCCACGGCCTGTCGAATACGGTACCGCCGAATTGCTTGTTGGATGTTCACTCTCTGCTATCACTCTTCGTTAACTGATTTCGTCCGCGCTTATCTGCGCCCCGCTAACAATGCTGTTAGCGGAATCAAAAGTTAACGGCTACTAATCGTTTTTCATGAGTAACCAATGCTGTACTTGCGGTCCAATCGTGTCATTTTTCCGCGTTTCGTAGCTCTCGATACGGTGTTCGAACTCGCTCCACGATCAGAGACTGTATCGAAATAAAATGACGCAGCGTGTTTCGTGTTTCTTACTGCTGAGTCCTGGACGTTAGTTGAATGCTGGCCCCATCTCCAAATGGGCTATCCACATGCCGACTACATTTTTCCGAATCTGCCTACTGCTCATATTGATGACGTTCCATAGCGGCGGCTATGCCGCATCTGCTCATGAGCGCGAGCAGCTCAGCCTAGTTCAGCAGCAGGTCGACACTATTGAGCGCCTTGCGGCGCAAGCTAAGGTAGCCAGGACCTCCGAACCAAACGAACGCTATCGCTTCGACTATCCCCGCCTGTCTCAGGACATCCAACGCATTCGCCAAGGAATGCAGAACTATCTGTCGCCCTCCCGTGCTCAACCTCACGACGCTGGTGAGCTGGTCGGCGATTACCGCCTCGACATCCCGTCCGTGGAACCGTCGCCATGAGCATGACCGACGCTCAGACCGCAGCGTTCCAAAACGCCTCCGGTTTCTCGGCACAGAGCAGTTCGACACTCTGGTTGTCCCTGGTTCTCGTCCTGGCTTTGCTCTGGTGCACCTGGGTGATGTGGACGGCTTACCGGGGCTGGGCCACCGGCAGTGTGCGCTTCGGCGCGTTTGGCGGCAGCGCCGCACGTGTTTTGCTCGCCCTACTAGTCCTGATGTTCTTCACGCTGTCCTAATCCAGGAGATCACTGCCATGCTCAAGTGCTTTACCCCTCTAAAAAACAACCTGCGTGATCGTGCCAGCCAGCGCTTGATCGGCCTGCTGTTGGTGCTCGGCCCAAGCCTGGCTTTTGCCGAGCTTCCCACCATGGAGGCTCCTTCGCGTGGTGAAGGTTCCGGGTTGATCGAGACGATCAAAAACTACGCCTATGACGGCGGCATCCTGCTCGGTTTGTTGATCGCCCTGCTCGCTTTTCTCGGGGTGGCTTGGCATTCCCTAACTGTCTATGCCGACGTGCAGAACCAGCGCAAGACCTGGAAGGACCTCGGCGCGGTGGTCGGCATCGGCGCCCTGTTGGTGGTGATCATCATCTGGTTCCTGACCAAGGCCGCCGCGATTCTGTGAGGTCGACATGAACGACACTATCGAACGCCTTGCCGACGGCACCTTGGTCTTTCTGCCGGAGCGACTCAACCGCGATCCTGCCGTACTGCGCGGTTTGACCAATGATGAGATGTGGGTAGCTCTCGGCACTGGCGCCGCCATTGGCCTGCTGCTGGGCGTTCCTCTAGGGATCGTCACCTCGTCTATTGCCGTTGCGCCGACCAGCATGATCGCAAGCATGGCGCTGGTGTTATTTGCCGGTGGTACGCTTTTGCGTCGGGCCAAACGGGCTCGCCCCGAGACCTGGTTGTACCGCAAGCTCGAATGGATACTCGCCAGCCGTTGGCGCCTGGGGCGCGGAAGTTTGATTCTCCACTCCGGCGCCTGGACGATTCGCCGTTCGCGTCGACTGCGCCCTGCCCTGTTCCGGTGGCAACCATGAATCGTTTTCGGAACAAGGTGGATGCCCAACACGCCCACATCTTCAGCCTGCGTCTGGCGGTAGTGATTCTGGCCCTGGTCTGTGCCGGACTTTGGTATGGCTGGCGCTCGGCACCGACCGATCTGACGGTGCATGTCCCCCCGGATCTGCGCTCGGGCAGCACTCGCAAGTGGTGGGATGTCCCCCCAGAGAATGTCTATGCCTTTGCCCTGTACATCTTTGGCCAACTCAACCGCTGGCCTTCGGATGGCGAGCAGGATTATCGCCGCGCCATCTATGGCTTGCAGTCCTACCTGACACCCGCCTGCAAGGCCTTCCTCGACGGTGATTATGAGTACCGCAAGGCCGCCGGCGAGCTGCGCCAGCGGGTGCGTGGCGTCTACGAAATTCTGGGCCGAGGCTACAGCGAAGATCCGGAACTCAGGGTCAAGCAACTCGACCGCGACAGCTGGCTGGTCAAGCTCGATCTCAATGCCGATGAATATTACGCCGCCGAACCGGTGAAACGGGTGGTGGTGCGGTATCCATTGCGCGTGGTGCGTTTTGATCTGGACCCCGAACGCAATAAGTGGGGGCTGGCACTGGATTGTTATCAGGGCACTCCGCAAAAAATCTCCCTGCCTGGAGGTGAGCCATGAAGCGGATTTCTACCCTGGGACTCACCGTTGCACTGATGCTATGGGGAGCTGTAGCGCAGGCCGTCGAGCTGATGCACTGGGAACGCCTCCCCCTCGCGGTCCCGCTGGTGATCAATCAGGAACGAGTGGTCTTTATCGATGAGGCTGTTCGCGTCGGTGTGCCCTCAACCCTGACCGGCAAGCTGCGTGTGCAATCAACCGGCGGCACGCTGTACCTGCGAGCGTCGGAAGCCATTGCACCGACCCGACTGCAGCTGCAATCGGTCACGACGGGCGAGATCATCCTCCTGGATATCGCGGCCACTCCCGGCGATCAACCGCTGGAGCCCGTACGTATTCTCAAGAATGCTCAGGGGCAAGCTACCGAGGCTGAATCTAGCACCGTCCCTGTTCCAGAACGCACACCGATCCCGGTCGCTTTGACGCGCTACGCCGCGCAAAGCCTGTACGCGCCGCTGCGCACCGTGGAGTCCCTGCCCGGTGTACGCCGCGTCCCGCTCAAGCTGCGTACCGAACTGCCGACCCTGCTGCCGACCGAAAACGTGTCCAGCACACCCATCGCCGTCTGGCGACTCGGTGATTACTGGGTGACGGCGGTGAAATTGCGCAATCGTGGTTCAGAGACGGTGCAACTCGATCCACGTCGACTTCAGGCCAAGCTGTTCGCCGCGGCCTTCCAGCATGCTTTCCTCGGGCCTGTCGGCAGCGCTGAAGACACCACGATCGCCTACCTTGTCACCCGCGGTGCCGGCCTCGAGCAAGCCGTGCTGCTACCGCCCGTTGCGCGAGGTGCTGACGATGAAAGCTAACGCCTTGCTCAAATGGCTGGTACCGGCTGCGCTGCTGGGCGTGGTACTGATCATCCTGAAAACCTGGGTCCCGGGTGGCAGCACACCTTCTCCAGAGCACCCAGTTGATCAGGGCAATATTCAATTATCCGCCGAGCAAGCCAAGTCGCTCGGCATTGCGGGCGATACCCCACGCGACACGGTCGCCACCCTGGTCGGCCAGGTGAAGGCCATGCGCAGCGACATGCTCGGTTTGAAGAAACACAATGACTCACTGCAGACGGAAAACAACCGCCTACGCGAGCGGGAAAACAGTGTCGATTCGCGTATCCAGACCGCGCTTGGCAGTGTGACCCAGCAGGTCGACGAAGGCCGCCGCCAAGCCAACGAGGCCCGACTCAAAGCGGAACAAGACAGTCGTCAGGCTCGCGGCCTGCTCACGCAATTGCAGGATCAGTTGTCGGGGCTGACCGGCAAAGGCAAGGATATGCCAATCGGATTGGGGCTCGAGCCTGGCGACGGTGCTCAGTTTGACGGACAGCATCCTGCCAATGATGCGCTGCAGTGGATTGAACCCTCGGATGCTTCGGGCACCGACACCCGAGGCAAAACCAAGACCTCCTCCCTCGCATTGAGTCTGCCTACCGCCTTCAACTCACTGGAAGGCTTGAAAGACAATCCTATTGATCGCAGCCAGAAACAGCTACGTGCAGTCACCAAGGGTGAGCGTGACCTGACGCGATCCGTTGACCGAACCGAAGGGGCGAAGCCGGTCTACACCATCCCCGAAAACGCGACATTGATGGGCTCAGTCGCCATGACCGCGCTGATCGGCCGCGTCCCGGTGGACGGCACTGTGAATGATCCCTATCCCTTCAAAGTGCTGGTCGGCCCTGAGAACCTGACCGCCAACGGCATCGACCTGCCAGACGTCGCGGGTGCCGTAATGAGCGGCACCGCGTCCGGTGACTGGACCCTGTCTTGCGTACGTGGACAGGTCGAGTCAATCACCTTTGTGTTTACCGATGGCACCATCCGCACGGTACCTCAGCCGAAAGCAGTAGCCAGCCGCACTGCCTCCACCACCCAGAGCTCAAACACCGACAAGATCCGCGGCGGACTCGGTTACCTGTCCGATCCGTATGGCATTCCTTGCATCGCTGGCGAGCGCCGCTCGAACGCTCAGCAATACCTCGGCAGCCAGAGCCTGATCACTGCCGCCGGCGCCGGTGTCGCCGCCCTGCTCGGGGATGAGCGGAACAACAGCAGCGTAATCAGTTCAGGCGGCAGTACCCTCGGGGTCACCAGTAGCAGTGGCAACAGCGCGCTGAATTCAATTCTCAGCGGCGGGGTCAGCGACATCCGCGAGTGGGTCAACAAGCTGTATGGCGAAGCCTTTGCTGCCGTGTACGTGCCACCGGCAGCACAAGTCGCGCTGCACCTCGACCATGAGATCACCATCGACTACGAGCCCAAGGGCCGGAGCGTTCGCCATGAAAAAGACCATGCCTCCCTGCCTGACCTGGATTAGCGTGTTCTGCTGGGTCCTGGCGGGGTGCTCCACCGACAAGGAGACGCTTCTGCCCCATGGAGAGCAAACCATGCTGGACATCTGGAACGGCGCCGGTTCGCAAGGCACTCAGCAGCAACTGCTGGATGCTCGGCAGCAGTTACGCCGCCCGTTGGCTCAAGCAGATTTCTCCTTTTCTCTCCAGGAACCGTACACTCGCACAGCGGCGAACGAGATCCGCAACCTGTTCCCTCGCTTGCCCAATCCCGATCTGGTGCTATACGTGTATCCGCATCTGAGTGGTACCGAGCAGGCACCGATCCCAGGTTACTCGACCGTCTTTCCGTTCTACCAACGTGTGCAGTACGCATTACCTGGTGAACGTCAGGAAGACCTGTAGTGCGTAGCGGCGATTCGGGCAATCGCACTCCCACGTGGAAAGGCTGGCGCAATCCATTGCGCCCTCGCGCGACCTTGGCCGATGAGGCCGCACTCTATGCGCACAACCCCAGCTTCACCGATTACCTGCCTTGGGTCGAATACCTCGACACTCAGCAGTGTTTTCTACTGGATGACAATCGCTCGGTGGGTGCGGTGTTCGAGTTGCTGCCCATCGGCACCGAAGGGCGCGAACCCGATTGGCTGATGGCGGTCCGCGACGCCCTCGAAGACGCCCTGCAAGATAGCTTTGACGAGCTGGATCAAGCGCCTTGGGTGGCGCAGTTTTTCTGTCAAGACGACAACGACTTCACACCCTACCTGACCCAGCTCACCGATTATATTCAGAACAGCGCGCGAGGTACGGTCTTCACCGAGGCGTATTTGCAGCTCAGCCGCCGTCATCTGAAGGCCATCGCCAAGCCCGGTGGTCTGTTTGAGGATCAGGTGGTGACGCGCCTGCCCTGGCGCGGCAATAACCGACGGGTGCGTCTGGTGGTCTATCGCTGGCTTGAATCTGACGCTGAGGAGACGGGACTCACCCCGGTGCAATCCCTGCAACAGGCTTGCGAACGTATCCGTGCTTCGTTGCAGGCGTGCGGGGTGCACTCAACGCGAGTCGATGGCCGAGGTCTGTATGCCTGGTTATTGCCCTGGTTCAATCCGGCCCCCAGGCTCACTGATGAAGCGCCCGAAAATTTCTACCGCCGCGTGGCCTATCCGGAGTCGGGTGACGGTGAGTCGCTGGATCTGCCCTTCGATCATGACTTTGCCGAGCGGCTGTTCTTCAACGAACCGCGTTCGGATGTGCAGCACGGACTCTGGTTTTTCGACGATCAACCCCACCGGGTGATAGTGGTGGACAAACTGCGGCGGGCACCATCGATTGGTCAACTCACCGGCGAAACCCGCAAGGGTGACGCGGTGAATGCGCTGTTCGACCAGTTACCCGAAGGTACGGTGACGAGTCTGACCTTAATGGTCAAACCACAGGATGTACTCGAGGATCAGTTGAACCGCCTAGCTCGCAAAGCCATCGGTGAAAACCTGGCCTCGACCCAGACTCGTCAGGATGTCGAAGAGGCTCGCGCGATCATCGGCCGCCAGCACAAGCTGTACCGAGGAACCCTGGCGTTCTACGTACGCGGTCACGATGAACAGCAATTGCACCAGCGCTCGGTCAGCCTGGCCAACGCGCTGTTGGGCGCGGGGCTGCAACCGGTAAGTGAAGGCGATGAGGTCGCCGCCTGCAACAGCTACCTGCGTTGGTTACCGATGGCTTACAACCCGGCCCGCGACACGCGTAACTGGTACACCCGCCTGATGTTCGCCCAGCACCTAGCGAACCTGGTTCCGGTCTGGGGCCGCAGCACCGGCACCGGCCACCCGGGCATCACCCTGTTCAACCGCGGCGGCTCGCCATTGAGCTTCGACCCATTGTCACGCCTGGATCGGGCCATGAACGGTCATCTGCTGTTGTTCGGCCCCACCGGTGCCGGGAAGTCGGCGACCTTGGTCACCCTACTGATGCAGGTCATGGCCGTGTACCGCCCTCGCCTGTTTATCGTAGAGGCCGGCAACTCATTCGGCTTGCAGGGAGACTACTTCGCGACACAGGGCCTGTCGGTCAACAAGGTCCAATTGAAACCTGGCGCCTCGGTCTGTCTCGCCCCGTTCGCCGATGCTTGGCGCCTGGTCGAGCAGCCGGATCAGGTGGCGAGTCTGTCGATCGATGAGCTGGACGATGAGGTGGTAACCAGTCACGAAGACCAGCGCGATGTTCTCGGCGAACTGGAAATCACTGCCCGCCTGATGATCACCGGCGGCGAGGCCAAAGAAGAGGCGCGCATGAGTCGAGCCGATCGCAGCTTGATCCGCGAGTGCATTCTCGATGCGGCGCAGACCTGCGTCGCGGCGGGTCGCCAGGTACTGACCCGCGACGTACGCGACGCCTTGCTGGGCATCGCCGCCGACCCGCACTTGCCGGAGAAACGTCGCGAGCGTGCCCAGGAAATGGGCGAGTCCATCGACCTATTTTGCCAGGGTTTCGAGGGTGAACTGTTCGATCGCGAAGGCACGCCTTGGCCCGAGAGCGATGTGACCATTGTCGACCTTGCCACTTACGCGCGCGAAGGCTACGAGGCACAGATGTCCATCAGCTACATCAGCTTGATGAACACCGTGAACAACCTCGCCGAGCGCGACCAGTACCTGGGCCGACCGATCATCATGGTCACCGACGAGGGTCATATCATCACCAAGAACCCGTTGCTGGCGCCGTTCGTGGTCAAGGGGACGAAGATGTGGCGCAAGCTCGGCGCTTGGTTCTGGCTGGCGACGCAGAACCTTGCTGATTTTCCCACGGCTGCGCAGACCATGCTCAACATGATCGAATGGTGGATTTGTTTGAATATGCCGCCCGCGGAAATCGAAGAAATCGCACGGTTCAAGAAGCTTTCACCTGCGCAGAAAGCCCTGTTGCTCTCCGCCAGCAAAGAGCCGGGGAAATACACCGAGGGAGTGGTGCTGTCGAAAAAGCTCGAGACGCTGTTTCGAGCCGTGCCACCCAGTCTTTACCTCGCTTTGGCCATGACAGAGCCCGAGGAAAAAGCCGAACGCTGGACACTGATGCAGGAGAATGGCTGTTCGGAGTTGGAAGCGGCTTACCGGGTAGCTGAACGGATCGATAGCGCACGAGGAATAGAGCCCATATAAGGGAGGTGTGGCGCTCCCAGCTTGGCCAATCCGGCAGCTAGCCGTTGGACACCTTTTCAACGTAGGCATCCATGAACCAGTCAGGGACCTCATCAACCTTGAACTCAAGGTCCGTCCCATCCGTAACTTCGGCCAGCAGCACCAGATCGGCACCGGAGTTATCGAAGATGTAGGCCCGGTCCGAAGCAGCAATAGCCACAGGCAGCAGGCTCAGGCAACGGCCGTAGCGCTGTACAATTTTTTCTGTGGGAACTGGGTGCCCACCTGCCGCGACACGGTTCCTGACCCTGTTGATATTGATGTCAGGGTCTTCAGTTGCCACAAAGTACAGGTAGGTTCGGTATCCAGACTCTCTTGCCTTGAGCATAAAAGCGATTTTGTCGTCGCTAGACATCACCGTTTCGAAGGTGAAAGACAGCTGGTCTTCGAGGAGCTTGTTCCGGATGAAGTCAGAGAGCACGGAGGCAAAATAGGAGTTCATCGCGACCGTCTGGAAATTCAGGCCGTTGCTGCTAAAGCCTATGTTGGTCGCCTCCTCATCGAGCCGGGCAGACCTGACCAGCCGATGCTCCCTAATGAAACCGAGGACCTCATCACCCTCAACTTCCAGTTGAAAATCACTGAACTCCAGACGACCGCTGTCTTTGGCAGCCTTCTCGATTTCATCCGGGTTAATGTAGATACCGATCAGGTGGGAAGGGATGGCACTCTTCATCGTGCTCTTGCCGGAGCCGTTGGGTCCAGCAAAGACCCTCAACCGAGGGACAGTCATGAGCAACGGCGCACCTTAATGACGCCACCCAGAGTCACTTTGTGCTTGGGCTTGGCCACCCGAATGACTTTGTGCTTACCGTCAGCAGTCGTTTCAACAAGCATGCCGTTCATGACTTCCATCACACTGCGGCCGGCAGCCAGGGCGTTGATATAGGCGGTATTGATGGCGCCTTCAGCCATGACCGGGATCTTATCCTCCAGTCGGCTCACCAGATCGTCACTCAACACTCGTTTGGCTTTCATATCGCGCTCCACGTTCTCAGAGCGTGCAGAATCTGCACTTAATCAGAATCTTAGCTACGTAAACCTGTTTGTAACAGGGCGAAAGCTACTTCTGTCAGCCTTCATTCTAGAGGAATGGCGTCTGGAACCATACCTTTCAAGAGATTTTCACGTTCGATGCATGACCGGTGGCATTTGAAGCAAGTGCCGCCCTTGGTGCAGCGCCCAAATAAGGGAAGCACAATCCCCCACCGAGTTGTTCAGCCGGTGGAAAAAACGCGCCAGCGAAGCGGCAATCGTTCTTAAACTGCATGGTCTGTGTCGATGCAGCCAGGTTGAGTGCAAACGGGCGATCAAGACGATGCAATCGCCCATAAGCAACAGGGTTACTGTGACACGCTCCGAAGCCGTTGCTGAATTCTCAACAGAAAACCGGCTTCGAAGGCATCTTGGCAGTCACCGACAGGAAAGGTCTTGCGCGTTTGCGCCAGTTCCCACCACAAAGGAATATCGGTCGTTGCCTCAAGCCAAGCCTGGGCACATTGCACACCACGCTCGATCATCGGCGAAAATTCGCTGCCCCAAGGTGTCAGAAGACTTGGGCAACCATCCGCCGCAGGAATTGAAATGTAGTTTTGGTCCATACACACCCTAAATTTCTGATTTATTGTTAGATGCTGGGCGCAGCTTCGAAAAGCGTAACGACACCAAATGAACGCTCGATACCAGGCATGAACACCAAATGGCCTAGTTGAATGCCAATGTAGACTATATCCCGTGGATTGAGAGTCCCTCAAGGCGCAATTTGCGCGCATGACTCAAGACTACGAACAACTTCGTCTGCAACTGGCGGAGAACATCCGCTGGATGCGGCGCGTAAAGAACCTTACCCAGGAGCAGCTGGCGCTCATGGCCGAGGTGGATCGCACCTACGTCAGCCAAATCGAACGATGCGCGGGCAACCCCTCGCTGTTGGTCCTGTGCAAACTCGCCAATATTTTCGAAATCACCACAGATCAACTACTTGTAGACGCCGATACCCTGCGCAGCTCCCTTCACGTCAAATAATAGACCCACGCCTCACAAATCCGATAGATCCGCCTTCATAATTCCCACTGACAGTCTTCAGTCCCTAACCGAACCTGCCCAGGCCATACACCGAGAGCCTGGATAATGCCTGTTGCCTGCTCGTCACTTCCGCCCACAAAACTAAGGCCCTTGGCGCTAAGCATTCTGCTGGCGTGCGGCCCAAGCATGGCGCTGGACACCGTCAGCATCACCTCCTCCGTGCTTTCGCCAAACTGTCTCGAATACAGGGTCGTCGGCATTTGTTTCTGGCTACTCTGCACGCCCTTCGGCTGCACAGTCAAAACCTCGACCAAGGTTCGTCATTTCATTCCTGAACTGGTCGTCTCGAGCTACGCCACCACCGGCAATAACCCCTGGACCGAGATGACCACCCTCTCCGCTCCCATCAGCGGTGCAGAAGGTGGCGGCAACCTGATCACGCCGAACGCCCGCCGCGACAACCTGCCTCGATTCAAGAACGTTGATGGCATCGGCCACCCCGGTGGCTGGGTCGCAACGCAATTGGCTTCGCAATCCGGCTATGCCTGCGCCAGCGGTGCAACTGCATTAATGCCTTACTACCTGAGTACCCTGGACTCACTGGCCTGGCGCCATGGCATCCCAGAAAGTTTCTACCCCGAATCGCTCATGCCGGGGATCCGTGAAATTGGTCGTCAGGTCTCGGGAAACATGTGGGGCAACGTTTATCCCCGGCAGGGCTTTCTGGTACAGCCCGACGATTTCAAGGCGGCCGCAGTCATGGCGCAACGCGCCGGCGATGTGATTACCCACAACTGGCAGCCGCATGTGTACTTACCACTCACGCCCGCCAAACGCGACGGCTACTGGCCGCCTGGCCCGATCGTTGAAAACGACGCTTCGACCCACAAATGGCAATTGCTCTACCCCCAGGTGCAGCCCACGTGCGCCATCTTCCCCAGCGATCCGGTACAGAGCGCGGATGGCGGCTACGCCTGGTCGCTGTGGCGTCCCTATAGCTGCTGCAAACGTGAGGGACAGACCTTCCTGTTCAGCATCGACTTCGAAGGAGGTGCTTCATGAGTCGGCTTCTCGCGCGGCCCTGGTTGGGCACGATGAGTCTGTTGCTCTGTGGACTGCTCGCCATTGCCACACATGCCTACGCCGCCGAGGGCGATTACCGTCTGGGTACTCAAGGTGAAGTACTCGACGACCGAGTGATGTACACCATTGGTGGCGGCTCGGCAGTCGGCTCACCGAGCTCGCTCTACCGACCCAGTGGTCTCGGTGTCGGCGGGTCATGGCGGGCGAACATGATGTGCGGAAACATGAGCCTCACCAACACCCTGCAAAACCAGCTGAACGGCGTCACCGAAGGTTTCCAGCAGATCATGGGCAGCATCGTGCAGAACGCGACCCAAGCCGTGATGTCGCTGCCGGCGTTGATCATCCAACGCGCCAACCCCGGCCTCTATGAGTTGTTGAGCAACGGGGTGATGCAGGGGCGTATCGACTTCGACCGCTCGAAGCTGACCTGCCAGGCCATGGCCGAGAAGATGGCGGACAAGGTCGGTCAAGCCGGCTGGGGCGCGCTGGCCAAGAACCAGGAGATGCAGGGCAATCTGGAGCAAACCGGCGGTGATGCGGTGGCCGCGGTGAAAAACACCGAGGCCCATAACGGCAACAAGGGGGTGTCCTGGGTCGGCGGCTCGAAGGCTGGCGGTGATGGGCAGACGCCCATTCGGGTGACCGCCGACGTAGTGCGCGCGGGCTACAACCTGCTGCATAACCGGTCGATGGATGACAATGCCTCGATTAGTAATAGCGATTGCCTGGGTGGGGCCATTTGCCAGACCTGGGCTTCGCCCCAGGAGGAATCCGAATGGGCCGTTCGCGTGCTGGGCGAAACTGAAGTCACGACCTGCGATACCTGCGAAACCCTGCGTGCGACCGCTGGCAGCGGACTGACGCCGCTGATCCAGGAGGCCTACAGCGAACGCCTCAAGGCCCTGCAAGGGCTGCTGTCTGGCTCACTGCCGCCTACCCCTGACAATCTGGCTAAAGCCTCCAGCCCAATGCTGCCGGTAACCCGTGGCGTGGTCGAAGCCCTGCGCGACGATCCCGACCAGGATCTGTTGGCACGGCGCCTGGCCAGTGAGACGGCCTTGTCCAGTGTGCTCGACAAAGCGTTGCTGCTACTGCGCACCCTGTTGGCGGGCAGTCACGAACCGAACATCGCCTCCGCCGAGCCGGCCCAAACCGCCTTGACGAAAAACATCGACGCTCTGGAGCGCGAAATCCGCCTGCTGCAGACCGAACTGCAGGTCCGGCAGATGCTGGCCACCAATACCGCCAGCCTAGTGCTCGATCGGCATGCCGGCGGTGCTGATGCTTCGCGCACCGTCGAGCAAGGCGACCCTGAGCCGGGCCGACTCAATGACGCTGACGCCAGGCGCAAGTGAGCCATGAAACGCTCACCGCTATTCACTTTGCTTTCGAGTCTGGGGATTGCCGCAGTGATGATCCTGACCGCCGCACTGGTCGCATGGATCGGCCACGCTGCGCTGGGCAGCTTCGAGGTCTGGCAGCAGGCATTCGAATCCGTAAGGCCCTATCTGCAGTGGTGGCGTGCCCTGCTCTACGGCGCCCTCTTCGCGCTGTGGGTGGATCTGCTTCGGCGCTACCGACATCGACCACAGGATCGACTGCGCGTGAAACGCATCGGGGCATTAGGGCTCGTGCTCTTTACCTTCGTCGAACTCACCCGACTGTGAGGTCACCACCATGCTCATGAGCACCAACAGCTACTTGGAGTTTTACCTCTCCCTGCTGGCCTGGATCATCAACAACGGACTCTGGAGCGTCCTGTCCGACACCGGACTGTTCGCCGCGCCCTTTGGCGCGATCATCCTCCAGGAATGGCTGTCAGCCCGTCAGCAAGGCGCGGATGAGGGAAACAAGGGATTGCTCTCGGTGCCACGGATCGAGAACCGGTTGTGGCTGGCCTACATCGTCGTATTGTTCGGCTGCGCGCCGGTCTTTCCGTTGAGCCTCTCGTCAATGACGTTCGATGATGCGGCAAGTCAGCGCTGCGGCGTAAATGTGGCCAAGCCAGCGGAAACCGCCTGGGGGACAACCTTCAATACCATCGGCGAACGCTCCGCCAACGTACCGATCTGGTGGTTTCTAGTGCATGCCTTGAGCAAAGGAGTAACCGCCGCAGCCACCGCCTCCATTCCCTGCGCACCGGATATTCGGCAGATGCGCATGGAGATCGACAGCTCGCGTATCAACAGCCAGGTACTGCTGCAGGAAGTCGCCGACTTCACCCGCGACTGTTATGGCTATTCCCGTTCTCGGTTGTTTACCAATCGCCCGCAACTGGACAAGGCACAAAGTCACGACGCGTCCTGGATCGGCTCAAGCTATCTTCTCGACACGCCCGGCTACTACGACACGGATCGTTCACGCACACCGCGAATCAGTTGGCCGTATGACGAAAGCCGCGATGTTTCCTTGCCGCGGCTGGAGAGTGCCGCGGGCTACCCCACTTGCAAGCAGTGGTGGAGCGACAGCGGTGTTGGCTTGCGCGAGCAGTTGATCCAGCAGGTTGATCCCTCTCTGCTGACTCAGCTGAAAAATTGGCTGACTGGCCGCTCGAGCAACGACATCGAGGATGCCACCCTGCGCGAACTGGTCAGTCCGCGCCAGCAATCGATGTCCATGTCGCCCGGACAGGTGTACCAGGACTATGGTTCCAGCGCTCGTGGCGGCTCGATCAATCAGGGGCTCAATAACCTAGCCACCAATACCGGGCTGGCCCTCGGTTCCTTCAGCAACTTCCCGGCAATGAATGCACTACGCGCCGCCTTGCCGATGGTGCAGGCGTTCCTGATCATGGGCGTCATCATCAGCTTGCCGCTGATCCTGCTGGTCAGTACCTACCAGTTGAAAACTGTCATGACCGTGACGTTCGCGCTGTTCACCTTACACATGCTGAGCTTCTGGTGGGAACTCGCTCGCTGGATCGACTCCAGCATGCTCGATACGCTGTACAACCAGGTTTCGGCTTCCAATCAAGTGCTGTTATCGCTGCCCACATCCGGCTTCATGGATGGAACCGTCACGGCACAGGTGATCGAGTATGTGATGGGGGCGATGTTCATCGTGCTACCAATGCTGTTTCTAGGGGCCATGAGCTGGGCAGGATATTCAGTCGGCAACGGGATTCAAGGCATGTTGGCGAACGGTAGCAAAGCCGCAAGTGATTCAGCGAGCAAAGGTACGGATCAAATATTGGGTGCTGCAAAACGTTCAATTAGATGACTTGCTGTCGCCTATATAATGCCCATTGTCATCGAAGTCACCGATGTAGAGATCAGCACCTAGGTAGTCTGGCCCTGGACTTTCCTCTTGATGATCGGAACCAACAAAAGCCCTGAACCATAGCAAAGTGATGACAGCCAGCATCATCACAAAAAAAGTAACCAGCCAAACACTGACAAAGAGCAATCCTCCGATCAATGCCAGTTTGGCAATCAGAAAGCTCCCGCGAACAAGTAATTTACCTGCGGGCATACCTGCCGTCACCGCACGCTCAGCCAGGCGGGACTCAAACGCTTGCAATTTGCGATAACCACGCTTTACCGACGTGCCACATGCGTACGCCCAGCTGTGGCCACGTGAATTCTGAACAGGTTGCTGAGTCGGCATGCTCTCGCACTCTTCTGAGCGTTTTCATGGTTGAGACAGGAGTAACAGCCTACTACTGAAAACTGTCCGTGCCTGACCGTTTATCAGTTTGCCCAGCCGAAAAAATCTTCACTGGAAGACAGAAGACAAGCCCCGTGAAAAAGCCTATCTACAGTGATTGACCCAGATAAATCGTCCAGCTAAATACAAGGTACGGATCGCTGTTATCGACAGCACTTTCCCAGGTAGCCAGAACCTTCAAGGCTCCGTCACTTCGATGATGGTTCTCCCCAAGTGCGATTAGCGTTCGGTGGCTCGCACGGTGACCGTTGCTACGATGATGAACGCCTACTGCTCTCCTGAGCGCCTTTCGAGCGCTGCTCGTGAGATAAGCCCTCTTGATTTTCTTCAACCCACTGCGGGGAAATCTTTCCCCGCACAGGGCAGGTTTCTTCGCGTATTCAACGGAGACATACCATGCCCGACTCACTTACACCGCAAACACTGAACACCCTTCGGTTGCCCATCGTGTTCACCCCTGGCGCGTGGCAACGCGCAGTACTGCTCGAGCAATCCGATCACGCTGAGAAGCTGCAGGTCGATCGGTTGAGCCACGTATTGCGCGCAGCCTTCGAAGCCCACCTGGCCTATCCACACAAGCCCTACGTGCTGTTCGAGGTAATCCACATTGAACCAACCGATCACTTACACCACGACCCGTTGCTGCAATTGAGTCTGAGCCTACTCCAAGAACCGGGTCAGCCTGCCGCCTTGCTGATAGCGCTTGCAGGAGAACACCAGCGCTAAGCGCAATGGGCGGCGCCCACCTCCACATTCGGGCGGCATGCAAGACCTGCATCAATCCAACCCATCACCCAACCGGGGAACCCTCCCCCGACGGGCAAGGCGTTCCTCCGTTTTCTCTCGAGGAAATTGCCATGCGCGATATCTACCAAGACGTAACTGACAAGATCGTTACCGCGTTAGACCAAGGCGTTGCTCCCTGGATCAAACCCTGGTCCTCAAGTGGCTCCGCTTACATCGGTCATCAACCCTACCCCGTCAACGCCATCACACGACGTCCGTATTCGGGCATCAATTTACCGCTGCTCTGGGCCGAGGCCAGGTTGCAGGGGTTCACTCAAGATCGTTGGCTGACCTTCAACCAAGCCAAAAAGACCGGTGGGCACATTCGTAAGGGTGAGCACAGCACTCTGGCGGTGCTCTACAAGCCGATGGAGCGCGAGGAACAGACCGAGTCAGGCCAACCCGTACTCGATGAAAACGGTCAACCCAAGGTCGCTCACTTCGGCATTCTCAGGACACATTTTCTGTTCAACATCGAGCAAACGGAGGGGCTCGAAATGCTCAATGAAACCCTGCTCGAGACGGAACAGAGTGATCCCTTCCAGCCCAACAGCGCCGCGGAAAATCTGCTATTAAGTTCAGGTGCACGCATCGTTCATCGGCCTGCCGACGAAGCCTTTTACCACCCGATCAGGGATCTCATCCAACTGCCGACAAAAGCACAATTTCACGATGAAGGCGGGTACTACGCCACGGCACTTCATGAGCTGACGCACTGGACCGGGCATCACTCTCGGTTGCAGCGCGAAGGCATGACGTCAGCCTGTCCGTTCGGCTCGCCAGGCTACGCGTTTGAGGAGTTGATCGCCGAGATGGGCGCTGCGTTTTTATGTGCCTACACCGGTATACAGGGAGAACTTAGGCACGAGGGCTACATTGACTCCTGGCTCGGCCTGCTCAAGGCTGACAAACGCGCGATCTTCCGCGCCAGTGGCCAGGCCCGAAGCGCCTCGGAGTATGTACTCAACCTGGAGCAGCAACTGAAGCAAGCGGTCTTGGATGACTCACTATGCATGAACGATGGAGCTTGATCGTTACCTCACCGCTGCAAACGCTTCACAGGGCCCAACGCGAGTTGAGCCCTTTTTTCTGTTTCCAGAAAACAGACGGCGGGCCCCTCACGCAAAGAAAAAGAGAGGGGCGCACACCCGCAGCATGCCGTTATGTATCCAGGTTCTGCGCCAGAAAATCCACCAGCTCGAGCGGACTCCGGCTGTCGATCACCTTGTAGATCAGATCGCGTTTACTGCGCGGTAACTTCTTGACCACGCTCTTCGCCGAGGCCCTGACGGCTTCGTCGGTCCCATGGATACGTGCCGCGAGCAGCAGCACGAGCGTGGCGTCAGTAAGGTTCATGGCAAGACCCAAAAAATAGGCACCGCAGTGTACCGACTCTTTTCTTTTCCGTACTAGCCCCCAAAAAAATGATGCCTAGCAGTATCCATATTCCGATTGCCTCACAAAGGGACACGAGCCAAAAGGACGGGTAAGGGTTGGAAGGGAATGGGCACTCAAGGGTAAGAGCGCTATCCGAAAAGGCTAAAAGGCCAATGACCCAGCCACTTCCCGGAGATCACGATGCTCAGCCTGTTTCGCCGCAAAAGGCAGAAGCCCCCTCCGCCACCGACCGTCAACGTCGCCGAAGGTTACCTGCCCATCGAGTCGGCTCACAGTTTGTTAGCCGCGGAACACCGCCGCCAGTTGCTCGACCGCATCTGGCAGTACACCGCCCTCTCCCACGCGCAGTTCACCCAGCTCTATATAAATCCGATCCATCGCTACGCCGAACAGGTCCAGCAACTGCCTGCCAGCGAGACGCACCACCATGCTTACCTTGGCGGCATGCTCGACCATGGACTGGAACTGGTCGCTTGCAGTTTGAAACTGCGTCAGTCGTATCTGCTGCCAACCGGCGCTGCGCCCGAAGACCAAGCCGCCCAGACCGATGCCTGGTCGGCGGGTATTGCTTATGGTGCCCTTCTGCATGACATCGGCAAGATCGCCGTGGACCTGCTAGTCGAACGCCAGGATGGCCGTGTTTGGCATCCTTGGCAGGGTCCCCTGGATCAGCCCTACCGCTTTCGCTACCTCAAAGGTCGCGATTATCACCTGCACGGCGCCGCCGCAGGCTTGCTCTACACCCAGATTCTCAACCGACCGATCCTCGATTGGCTGAGTGGCTTTCCGCCGCTGTGGGCGAGTCTGCTGTATGTCCTAGCCGGCCAGTATGAACGCGCCGGCGTGCTGGGCGAGTTGGTGATTCAAGCCGACCGGGTCTCCACCGCACAGAACATCGGTGGCAACCCAAGCAAGGCGTTGCAAGCGCCGATTCATACGCTGCAACATCACTTGATCAGCGGACTGCGTCATCTCGTTCAGCACGAGCTGAAACTCAACCAGCCAGGGGCCGCGGGATGGCTGACCCAGGACTCCCTGTGGTTGGTTAGTAAGGCAGTCACGGACAAACTCCGAGCTTATTTGCTTTCACAAGCGATAGAAGGCATTCCGTCGTCCAACATTGCTGTGTTCGACGAACTGCAATCGCATGGATTGGTTGAGTCCACGCCGGAAGGCAAAGCCATCTGGACTGCGCTTGTCACGCAGGGAAACTGGCAGCAGAGCTTTACCTTTCTGCGCCTTCAACCGGCGTTGATTTGGGCGAACGAAGACCGACCTGAAGCTTTCAGCGGAACGGTAAGCTTCGCAGTCGATGACCACTCAACTGACGCTCCGGCATCGCCACTAGCACCCAAGGTTGTCAGTAGAGGATCAGATCAAAGCCCATCACAGCCAGATCCCGTAGCCACGGAAGATGCCGACTACTTAGGAGCGTTGCTGGATATGTTCGAAATGGCAGAACCCGAGGCACGTGATGCACCGTCAGCAAACGCTCTCGAAATCTCAAATCCTCCTTCGAATAACCCTGGCCAGGCATTCTTGAATTGGGTCAAGGAAAGCATCCTGAGCCACAAACTGGTCATCAATGACAGCAAGGCCAAAATCCACACGGTGAGTGGCAGCGTATTTCTGGTCACGCCTGGTCTCTTCCAACGCTATGCGCAGGAGTTCCCTGGTATCTCTCAGGGTGCCAATCAAGAGACTGAAGAATGGCGTTGGGTGCAGAAGCAATTCGAAAAATTGAAGGTCCACAGGAAGCGTGACGACGGTCTAAATATCTGGGCTTGTCAGGTCGAAGGTCCCCGTAAGAAGGCAAAACTCAAAGGCTATTTGCTAGAATGTAGAAGTCTCGACTTAATCTGACACCCCTCTTGAAAAAGAGCGGGGCTACCG
>NZ_JAHIDY010000048.1:0-40270 GCF_018732265.1 Pseudomonas sp. TAE6080 | reverse complement strand
GCCTCGCTAAAGCTCGACAGCTCCCACAGGGGATTGGCGGTGGACCCGGGATTTCAGTCTGAGTGAAGATCAAAGGTGGGAACCCCCACTGCATCTTCGACGTAGCGCTGTCGCGCAGCAAACTGGGAGCGTCTACGAAATCTCAGCTTTTAGAGGTGATTTTTAACCTTTTAAAATCAGTATCTTATTTTATGTTTGATAAGAGCGGGCTTGCCCGCGATGGCGTCCGGTAGATCGCTGCGGAGTGTCAGATAGCCAGCGTCATCGTTTAACGACCATCGCGGGCAAGCCCGCTCCTACATTTGATATGCGTTGCCTTATGGCTCCTGCAAGGGGCCGCACCTGAATAACACGCTCTGGCTGGCACGCAGTTGCTCGACACAATTGAACGGTTGCAAGCCCTGGATACCTCGCTTGAGGTCACGTACCCGACGGGCGATGTAAAAGGTGTGGTCAACGGGCAAGGTAGCCAAGTCCTCGACCCGGCGTGCCTGCCCCTGCGTATAGAACTCCCCCGAGTAGGAGCGCCGGCCCCAGTAAAAGAGGGTTCCGGGACGGTCTGCCTGCAACTGCTGCCAGGCCCTGGCGAGATCACGTTGGTTATTCGGCCGGTCAAAGGCGCGGCCGTCGATGGCAGCGATCAGCAGCCATACCGGCAGCAGCAGCGCGAGGATCAACCCAATGATGGTTTTGCCGGTTTGCCAGGGCACAGCCTTGAGTGCGCCAGCCAGCAGCAGGCTCCAGGCCGGCAGCGATGGCAGCAGGTAAGTCCACAGGATATTGCCGGAGAACGTGAAAAATACCGGCGTAGCCAGGGCCCACAGGGCGATAAAACCATAGTAGCGACCCGACAGGGCCGAGCGGCGCAGGGCGAAGTACACCGCTGGCAACAGCAGCGTCCAGGGAAAAAGCGCGAGCATCAGGTCCATCCAGATGGCGCCCGTGGGCCGGGCATGGGCGCTGCCGTACAAGTCTCCGGCCCATTTGCTGACCACATAACGCTTCCAGTGCTCGCCGATCAGGAAGTAATCGAGAAACCCCGGCGTGCGCTGTTCAGCAATCACGTACCAAGGCACGGCAATCACCAGCATCAACGCAAGGCCCAGCAGCCAGGGCAAGTGCAAAAAGGCACGCCATTGTCGGTAGTAAAGCGTCCAGATCACAGCTGGAGCCCCCACCAGCACCAGCACCAACGGCCCCTTTGCCAGCAACCCGAGGCCCAGGCCGGCAAATCCTGCCAGTGCCCAACGGCGGTCGCCCCGTGTCATGCCGCACCAGAAGCCATAGCTGGCCAGCAGTACCGAGAAACTCAATGCCGGGTCGGTCAACACCACACCTGCTGACAACAGGCCGAGGGTTGAGCTGGAAAAGATAATTGCCGCCAATACCGCCGTTTTTTCATCGGCCTGCTCACGGGCAAACCGGATGATGATCAGGCAACTGGCGACATGCAGCAGCCACGCCGGAAAGCGAATGGCGAATTCATTGATACCCAGCAACTTCATGCCCAGCGCCTGGGTCCAGAACGACAGTGGCGGCTTGCCCCAAAAAGGTACGTCCAGCTCGAACAGCGGGGTTACCCAGTTGCCGAGTACCAGCATCTTGCGGGCCATTTCCGCGTAGCGGGCTTCCGAGGTGTCCATCAGCGGGTACAGCCCCAGGCTTGCCAGGCGCAGGGCCAAAATGGCGATCAATACCAGCCATAGCGTACGGGTCGTTATCATCAGTGGTTTTCTTGTTCGCGAGGGTGTATCGGGCAGGGGTGCTCCGGCCGTTCAGGGGCTTCGCCGAGCAGGTTGTCGAGTAGATAGATGGGACGCTGCCTGACTTCGCTCAACGTTGCCCCGAGGTATTCGCCGATCATTGCTATGCCCACGGTAATGAACGCAGCAATGCCCATGATCACGTGATGGGCATTGGCGGTGTTTACGCTCATCTGCTGGATGATGAGCACCATGGTGGCGATGAAAATCATCAGGCTGAGCAGGCTGAACCAGCGCAACGGCTTGCGCGACAGCGCCAATACGCCTTCGATACCGAGGTCGATCAGCGCCAGCGGCCCCCATTTGCTGAGACCGGCGCTACGCGGCTCACGGTCATAGGGCAACTCGATGGTATTGAACCCCAGCCAACTGATCAGGCCCTTCATGAAACGCGTCCGTTCCGGCATACCGCGCAGCGCTGCCAGGGGCGCCGGGCCAATCAGGCGGAAGTCGCTGACGTCTGCGGGAACATCAAACTTGTCGGCCAAAAAGTTCATCAGTTTGTAATAGAGGTGGGCACTGATACGTTTGCTTGAGGTATCAGACAGGCGACTGCGGCGCTGCATATTGACGATATCGCTACCGGTCAACCAATGATGAACCATGAGTGGAATAAGTTCGGGCGGGTCTTGCAAGTCGGCATCAATAAATAACAACGCATCCCCGACCGCATAATCAATACCGGCGACCATGGCGGCTTCCTTGCCAAAGTTACGGCTCAGGTTCAAACAACGAACGCCAGGCGCCTGGCAATAACCATCCAGTAGCGCCAGTGTTTCATCGCGGCTGCCGTCGTTGACATACACTACTTCGTAGCGAATGCTGAGCGTCTTAAGTACAGCCATTAGCCGCTTATGAAAAAAAGGCAGTACCTTGGCTTCGTTATAACAACAGACAATCACACTGAGCATCGGACGTGGGGAGCGCTCAGCTCTTGATCGATTCATGACGAAAGCTCCAGTACTGGTTGATTTGGTAAGTGATCAACGTCAGGGCACAGGTGGTGATCACCTGCATCAGCCATAGGCGCTGGGGCCAGTGCTCCAGCAGGAACGCCATCAGGGCCAGGTTTGTACCGTTGTAGACCAAGGCCGTGATGCTGAAGCGCAGCCATTGATAAGTGTCGGATGGGCGAGCCTTTGTAAACGTCCAGCGCTTGTTGCCCTGATAACTAACAACAGTCCCGACTATTGCTCCCAGTAACGTCGCAATGAGTGCGGGCAGAACCAGAGACAATAACAAAAGTGTTATGTAATGAGCGCCAGTGGCAAATATTCCAACGATCAGATAGTAAGGCAAGGTTGTAGAGGGTGGCGATATCATTGAGAGAACTGCATGTGTTCAAGAGGCTGTATGGTGTTGACTTTAACTACTCATGGGAGCCGGCGTGTGAAAAAAATGTTTAAGAGCGTCGATATTACCAAAGTGTAATTTTGGTGTTGGGTAGTTGTTAGAGTTGGCGGGTTTTAACCGATAAAACACACTGCCGCATTAGTCATCGGCCCCAGTCGCCTGGAGAAAGGGCCAACCGCTCCCTTTCTGCCAGACTGCCTTGGCCGGTTGATGATCAGGCGGACAGATGCCCATTGGCACCGGTGACCATCGATAACGCACTCATGGATTGCCTTATCCGCTGACGGCGGAACCTGAAACAGATAAGGCAGGGTAGGGGGTGTCCTATGGGACAGAGTCAAGCCTAATGTCGTGAAGGATGCGCCGCCGATTTGAAGATACCTGCATCCACGAGCATCTCCACCAACGCCTCGGGCCATACCGTTTCCTCGGTCGATCTCAGCTCCTGGGCGGACCACCAGTGATGATCGGCCATGACCTGGGCCTCGTGCACGGTCCAACCGGCACTGGAAAGCACCTGGTTTGGCGCATGCACAACAAAGTACTGCTCCAGGGCGAGCACCGTCTCGCCACTGGGCAGGAGCATTGAAAACTGCCGCTCGGCCACAGGTCCTATGACGGTCTCGACCTGAATACCGGTCTCCTCACGCAGCTCACGGATTGCCGCAGCCTGGAAGGTTTCTGCGTGTTCAAGACCGCCGCCAGGGGTGGCCCAGTAGTTTCTGCCGGCCAAGGCCCCATCCTTGTGAACGAACCTGAAAAGGAGGACCTCGTGAGAGGGGCTGATCACGAGTAATCGTGCGGCTTTTCGCTCGCGCATTTGGGGTGTCTCTTCTGGATAGGGCTGCGTTGGGGTCGGGGAGGTTAGCAAGTTGACCGCTTGGGTTGCGAGCGCTTCGCACGCGAACGCCGCAGTTGTTACGCAAGCCCGTTTCAAGATAGGAGCGCCCTGAAGCAGCGAAAACCTGCAAGTAGGCTTAAATCAGGGGTAGCGAACGCGTCGATGGGGTTCCACACGGCAGCCATCAACACCTTGCTTCAGTCCATAACCGCCGAGGGCTTGGGGATGTCGATAAAACTCCGTCTGTTGTTGCTGATCGGCACCAGTGTACTCACGGTGCTGGTCATCAGCCTGGTGAACTACCTGGGGAATGCACGGATGGAGGCGGCGATGATTGACAGCGAGGTCAGCCTGACCGCACTGAGCAATCACCTGGAAGCCGACATGATGCACGACGCGCTGCGTGCCGATGTGCTGTCGGCGATGCTGGTGGGGCTGGGCAAAAGTGTCAGCAGCCGTGATGAAGTGCTGGAGGCTATTACCGAGCATGCAGCGCATTTTCGCAAGGTGCTGGGCGACAACCTTGCGCTGCCCCTTAATCCTGCCCTCAAGACTGCACTGAGTGATATCAAGCCCAGCCTCGACAATTACATCACCTCGGGCGAGCGGATTGTCGGTGTCGCGCTGAACGATCCCGTCGAGGCCCAACAAGAGCTGGGCACCTTCAGCGAGGCGTTCACCCAGCTGGAAGGCCAGATGGCCAGCCTGAGCGAACTGATCGAAAACAACTCCAAGGCCAGTGGCGAGCAAACCCGTCAAACCGTACGCAGCGCCAATTTCACCCTCGGCGTGGTGCTGGTGTTGTGCCTGTTGTTGCTGGTCGTGCAAGGTTATTGGGTTACCCGCAGCATCATGCGGCCGTTGCAGCTTGCGCGGCAGATTGCCGAGAGCATCGCCCATGGCAACCTCAGCGAGCCGATCCCCGAACCTGCCAGCCATGACGAGGCCAGCATGCTGATTCGCAGCCTGGCCGTCATGCAACATGACCTGCGCGGCATGATTGAAGTGGTACGCAACAATGCCCAGGGCGTCACCCGCATGAGCCAGCAGTTGAGCAGTGGTTGCCATGAAGTGGCCGCCAGCAGCCAGCAACAGAGCTCGGCGGCGGGAACCATGTCGGCCGCCACCAGCCAGATGACCGCCAGCATCGAGGAAATCACCCGGCATGCCCAGCACGCGCTGGAAATGGCCAACCAGGCGCAAACCCTGGCCAAGAACGGCGGGCAGGTCATCCATCAAGTCGTGAGCGACATGGACGATATCGCCCGTTCGGCGCAACAGTCGGCCCTGGTGATTCGTACCCTGGACAAGGAGTCCGAAGGGATTTACAGCATTATCCAAGTGATCAAGGGCATTGCCGACCAGACCAACCTGCTGGCCCTCAACGCCGCCATTGAGGCCGCGCGTGCCGGTGAACAAGGCCGCGGCTTTGCCGTGGTGGCCGACGAAGTTCGCAGTTTGGCAGCACGTACCAGTGCATCCACTCAGGAAATCGCCAGCATGGTCGCCCGCATTCAGCAAAGCACCCGCGAGGCTGTGACCAGCATGGAAGCGGGTGTTGCCCAGGTGGATAAAGGCATGGCGGTGACAGCTGATGTGGAGCGGGCGATCCGTGAAATTCTGGAGGCGACGCTGAACACCACACAGCTGGTCAACGACATCACCCGCACGATTGGCGAGCAGAGCCTGGCCAGTAATGAAATTGCGCACCAGGTGGAGATGATTGCCGGGATGTCAGAGGGCAATACCCGCGTGATTGGCCAGACAGCGGGGACCACGGATGAGTTGTCGGCGTTGGCGGGGCAGTTGGCGCAGTCGGTGGGGCGGTTTCGGCTTTGATTGGCTGGGGTGTAATGCGCTAGGAGGGGGTTGCGCAGTCGTTGCTTTCAACCGATTGCTGCCACTTATGATCAGCAGCAATCGTCTTGCACGGCCTGTTCGCGTCCTTCCCTGGACGTTTGGGGATGAACGGCTTCTTAGAAACTGTAGCGGGCAGTCAGTTTCATATTTCGCGGGTCGCCGTAGATGTCGTACGGGGTCCAGTCGCCACTGGCCACGCTGCTGTAGTAGGTGCGGTCGAACAGGTTGTTGACGTTGACCTGCAGGTCCAGTTGCTCGCTGGCCTTGTAGCCCGCCACCAGACCGACCACCGCGTATGAACCCTGCTCGTTTTTCCAGGCCGTGGCGCCCGTGCCCCCCGAGGCGCGGATGCGGCTCTGCTGATAGATATCACCACCGACACGCCAGCGTTCCAGCACGCCCGGCAGGGTGTAGATCGTGGACAGCTTGAAGAGTTGACGTGGTTTCTTGCGGTCGAAGTCTTCGCCTTCTCGGGCTGGGTTGGCGTCGTTGACGTATTGGGTCTGGGTGTAGGTGTAACCGGCCGCCAATTGCCAGTTGTCGGTCAGGGCACCCTGGATTTCCAGGTCGACGCCGCGGCTGCGTACCAGGCCGGCAGCTTCGTAGCAGGCACTGGTGGGGCCTGAACCGCAACCTTTGTAGTCAGGCAAGTCCTGCGCGCGATTCTTCTGGTCGATCTGGAAAACCGCCATGCTGGCGTTCAGTGCGCCCTCAAAGTATTCACCCTTGATGCCCACTTCGTAGTTCTCACCCACCACAGGGACGATCACTTTCCCGTCCAGGCCTTTATCGCTCTGCGGCTTGAAGATATCGGTATAGCTGACATAGACCGAGTGATTGGCGTCCAGGTCGTAGACCAGGCCGGCATAGCGGGTCAGGTTGCGAGTGATCTTGTAGTTATTTTCACTGCTGGCGCTGTCGTCGAATGCGTACCAGTCCAGGCGGCCACCGAGAATCAGCGACAGTGGCTCGCTCAAGCGCAGACGGGTATTGGCATAGACACTGTCCTGAGTGGTGGTCTCGGGAAGGCCATTACTGCCCTTGACGTAATCGGGCTTGGCATGAGCACCTGGATCCCACTCGAAGGGGTTGCTGCCAGCGTCGATGAATTTGCTCCAGGCCTTACCAGAACGATAATCCAGCTTGCGCTTGCTCACGCCCACGCTCAGGTCATGTTCTTGACCGAGCAACTGGAAGGGGCCATTCAGGGCCAGGTCGTAGCCGGTTTCCTTCTGCTCCATGGCTTCGGTCCATAGATAGTGGCGATCGTATTCCCAAACCGAAGAGGCCAGCACGTCGGTGTCGGTCTTCGATTGCATGGCTGCCAGGCGCAGTGTCCAGTCATTGGCCAGGCCCTGCTCAAGCGTGGCGAAATAGCCGGTAGTGCGATTGTCCGAGTATTCCCAGTCATGACCCAGGAAGGTGTCGCGTGGCAGCCCGAGATGACCGCCGCCACGGGCCATGGGCAATCCACCCCAGATATAGTTGGTGTGGTTCTTCTGCCGGTAACCCCCGAGTGTCAGGGTGGTGTTTTCACTCAGGTCGGCGTCGACCACGCCGTAGAACAGATCAGCGTCACTCTCCACGGAGTCTCGGAAGCTTTTGGCATCCTGCCGCGAAACCACGGTGCGGGCGCGCAGGGTGCCGCTTTCATTGACCGGCCCGCCGACATCCAGTGTGCCGGTGTAATCGTCCCAACTACCGGCACTGCCGGTGAGCGTGCCCTGGAATTGGTGGGTGGGGCGCTTGCGGATCAGGTTTATAGCGCCAGCAGGGTTGCCGGCGCCCTGGGTCAGTCCGGCGGCACCGCGCACGATCTCTACCCGGTCATACATGGCCAGGTTGGCTTCGCCGCTGGGCAGGTAAGTCAGGAAGCTGGTGGGGAAACCGTCGTACATGACGTTGTCGATGTCGAAACCACGTGCGCTGAAAGTGGGCCGCCCAACGCCACCGGAGTTATTGAGAAAAATCCCCGGGGCACTTTTGGCCACATCGCTGATGCTGGTCATGGCCTTGTCGTCCATCCGCTTGCGCGTGATCACGCTGACCGACTGCGGCGTTTCGCGCAGGGTCAAGGGCAGCTTGGTGGCAGTCTGCATGGCCCCGGTGGTGTAGGAGCCGCTGTTCTCGGTCGTCGCCGCCAGGTTCTTTGCGGTGATGCTGGTAGCGCCTAGCTCCAGGCCTGTGCCAGTTTGCTGCGGTGTCAGCAGATAGAGACCATTGCCCTGCGATACAGCTTGCAGGCCGGTGCCTTGCAGTAACTGCTGCAGACCGCCCTCAACGCTGGTGGCGGCATCTAGACCAGGGCTGCGCAGGCCTTCCACCAGGCCGGGTTCGATGGGTAGGGTGATACCTGCTTGACTGGCGAAGCCAGAGAGAGCACTGCTGAGGTTGCCGGCCGGCACCTGATAGGTACGACTGTGTTGCGCACCTTGCTCGGCCGCCTGTAGCGATGCGGCAGTCAGGCTGCCGCCCGCGATGATCAGACCCAGTGCGGCTGCGTGTACCGCCCGCGCCAATGGTTGCATGCCCTGCGTCGTCGCCATGTGTTCGTCCCCGCCCTGTGAAAGTGATGTGATTACGCAAGGGACACCCAGCCTGGGGAAAACACGACAATGATTCTTGTTACGCGTTGGCGCGCGCGGTAATGGTGACCCAGTAGGGCGTGCGGTAGTGGACGTTTATCGGCAGGGTCTGGCTCAGGGCGTGAAGGATCTGATCGGTGTCGCGCAACTGGAAAGCCCCGGAGATCAGCAGCCCGGCCACTGCAGGATCGCAACGCAGCAGGCCAGGTCGATAGCGATCCAGTTCGCTGATGAAGTCATCGAGGCGCATCTTTTCTGCACGCAACACACCGCTGAGCCAGTCGAGACGATTCTGCGCAAGGGCCATTGAGGGCTCGGCAGCACGGAGGTTGACGTGGGTCTGCCGGCCCGCTGCCAGTCGCATGAGGCCATCATCCCCCGGTGACAACCGCGGGCGCACCTCGACATCGCCCTCCAGCGCGGCGAGATAAGTGCTGTGCGGGTACTGACGCACCAGAACACGGCTGCCGAGCAAGGTGATTTGTGCTTCGGCGGTACCGACAATGAGTGAACGCCTGGCATGTTCGCGGGGGGCTTCGACGAGCATCTCGCCGGCGATGAGCCGTATGCGGCGAGCGCTGTCGTCGTAGGCGATATCGACGGCACTGCCAGTGTTCAGGCGAATCTGCCCGCCATCCGGCAGGTGCAGGGTGCGTTGCTCCCCCGTGGCGGTGCGCTCATCCGCTTGCCACTCACGCCACGGCAGGCCACGGTAGGCTGCTAGACCGAGCGGGGCGGCGGCGATCAGCAACGCAAGGGTCTTGAGCACCTGTCGGCGCTCCAGGCTGCGCGGGCGTTCCAGAGCCGCTCGTCCGGCATCACCGACAAGCTGCTGGGCTCGGCCGCTAAAACGCTCGGCCAGTTGCCAGGCCCGTTCGTGATCAGCGTGTCGCGCCCGCCACTCGGCACCGGCGGCATGCTCGGCAGCGCAGGCGCCGCTATTTTGCAAGCGCACGAACCAGAGGGCCGCTTCTCGGGCAATACGCCGGTCGATGGGGGGCTCACTCATACTGCGCGCTCTGGCTGGCAAGTACGATGCACTCTTCGAAAGCCCGCGCAAGGTAGCGTTGTACCGAACGCACGCTGAGACCAAGGCGGCTGGCGATCTCCTCCTGCGTATAACCTTCCAGTTGCGCCATCAGGAATGCCTGCCGGGTCCTGGCTGGCAACAGGGCAAGTACTTGGTCGATCTCGTCGAGGGCTTCGAGTACCAGCGCCTGATGTTCCAGCGACGGTGAGAGGTCTTCCGGCGTTTGCGCCAGTACGGCCAGGTAGGCTTGCTCCAGTGAGCGGCGGCGGTAGAGGTTGATGCTCAGGCGATTGGCGATGGTGGCCAGATAGGCGCGCGGTGTCGTGAAGTTCAGCGGCTCGCCCGGCGCACTGCAGAGCAGCCGCACAAACGTATCCTGGGCCAGGTCCGCCGCATCGGCGGCGTTGCCCAAGCGCCTGCGCAACCAGCTCTGCAACCAGCCATGGTGATGGCTGTAGAGCTGATCGATGGCCTGATGCTGGTGGTGGGATGAAGTGGATTGCACGGGATACTGAGGATGTTAATGAGAATTCATCTCATTCTATCAGTATAAGTTCGGACTCGTACACGTAAAAGGTTCAGCACTCACTGACTGATGCTCATGTACTGATTGGCGGCCAGGCGATGTAAAAGCCCTCGCCATTACAGACGTGATTGATCCACAACAGACGCCACAGTCACCGAAAAGCATCTGGACAAGGGGGAACACGTATCAAGACGTGTCACCACGCCGACGGTGGCGGGCCGCCTCACGCGCGGGCTAGTGCGGATGATCAAGCCGCGATAAGTTCACCATACCTTCAGGGTATCCCTTTAGACCTTATCCATATTGGACGCTCGCTACGCCACGCTTCAGCCTGAGGCCAATAACTATAAAGAGGCGCACCATGACCGTGCTATTGAGTGAGCGCAGCCAGATTTTCCAGCGGGCCGATGCCTACGCGGTATCGGACTATGTCAACCAGCATGTGGGCAGCCACTGTATCCGCCTGCCGCCCAAGGGCCGGCCCATGGCGAGTATCAGCCACCGGACCTTTTCCAGCCTGGACTTGTGCCGGATCAGCTACGGCGCGCCGGTGCGGGTCACGTCGGTGGCGCTGGAAACGATCTATCACTTGCAGATCCTGCTGACAGGACACTGCCGCTCCAACTCCCGGGGCGAGGAGCATATCTTCGGGCCGGGCGAGATCTTGTTGATCAACCCGGATGACCCGGTGGACCTGACCTATTCCGCCGACTGCGAAAAATTCATCATCAAGTTGCCGGTGCGCCTGCTGGAAAACGCTTGCCTGGCGCAACACTGGACGCTGCCGCAGCCGGGTATCCGTTTTGCGGCTGCGCGCCATGCGTTAAGTGAGATGGGCGGTTTCCTGCCGTTGCTGGGGCTGATCTGCCACGAGGCGGAAAACGCCGCCGAGCCGCAAGTGCAGGGGCTGTATGAGCGGATTGTGGCGAATAAGCTGCTGGCACTGCTGGCCAGCAACGTGCTGCGGGTGATCCCCCAGGCGGCTCAAGGGGGCGGCTTCGAGGCGGTGCGCGAGTTTATCGAAGAGCACCTGGGCGAGGACATCAGCATCGAGCAACTGATGGCAGTGGCCAAGGTCAGCGAACGTTCGCTGTACAGCCTGTTCGAGCGCCAGGTTGGCCTGTCGCCCCGTGACTATGTGCGCCGGCGCAAGTTGGAGCGGGTGCATGCACGCTTGCAACTGACCACGACGCGCAGTGTGACGGAAGTGGCGCTGGACCACGGTTTCATGCACCTGGGACGTTTTTCCGAGGCCTATCGCAAACGCTTTGGCGAACTGCCTTCGCAGACCTGGAAGCGCCATCGATAAGCGGCTTGCGCCAGCCGGATACTGATTTGCAGGAAGCGGATATTGGGGAGGAGGACGAACACGTACGGTGAGGGCGCCTGATACAAGAACAACGGAGGGCCTGCCCCATGACCAGTACACTCGACCGCCTCGCTGTACAACTGCGCGAGTCCGTTCAGGAAGATCCCGCTACCGGGGTGTTCCGCTGCCGCCGCGATATCTTCACCGACCCCGACCTGTTCGCCCTGGAGATGAAGCATATCTTTGAGGGAGGTTGGATCTACCTGGCCCATGAAAGCCAGGTGCCCGAGATCAACGATTACTACACCACCTGGATTGGCCGCCAACCGGTGGTCATCACCCGTGACAAACAGGGCACGCTGCACGGGCTGGTCAACGCCTGTGCCCACCGTGGCGCCATGTTGTGCCGGCGCAAACAGGGCAACAAGGGCTCATTCACCTGCCCATTCCATGGCTGGACCTTCAGCAACGCCGGCAAGCTGCTCAAGGTCAAGGATGCGAAGACCGGCGCCTATCCGGACAGCTTCGACTGTGACGGCTCCCATGACCTCAAGCGCCTGGGCCGCTTTGAAAACTACCGCGGTTTCCTGTTCGGCAGCCTCAGCGAGGCAGTGCCGGAACTGAGTGATTACCTGGGTGAAACCCGGGTCATCATTGATCAGATGGTCGATCAGGCACCCTTGGGCCTGGAGGTGCTGCGCGGCAGTTCGTCCTATGTCTACGATGGCAACTGGAAGCTGCAGATCGAGAACGGCGCCGACGGTTACCACGTCAGCTCCGTGCACTGGAACTACTCGGCGACCATGGGCCGGCGCAATTACGAGGCTGAAGGCACGCGCACCGTCGACGCCAATGGCTGGTCGAAAAGCCTGGGCGGGGTCTACGCTTTCGATCACGGGCACATCCTGCTGTGGACGCGCCTGCTCAACCCCGAGGTGCGCCCGGTGCATGCGCACCGCGATGCCTTGGCCGAACGCCTGGGCCAGGAACGTGCCGACTTTATCGTCGACCAGACCCGCAACCTGTGCCTGTACCCAAACGTGTACCTGATGGACCAGTTCTCCACGCAGATCCGCGTGGTGCGGCCGATTGCGGTCGACAAGACCGAAGTGACGATCTATTGCATGGCGCCGATTGGCGAAAGTGCCCAGGAGCGGGCGACGCGTATCCGCCAATACGAAGACTTCTTCAACGTTAGCGGCATGGGCACCCCGGATGACCTGGAGGAGTTCCGCGCCTGCCAGGCCGGCTACCAGGGCGCGAGTACCTTATGGAACGACCTCAGTCGTGGCGCCAAGCAGTGGGTTGAAGGGGCCGACGAAAATGCCCGGGCCATGGGCATGCACCCGCAACTGAGCGGGATAAAGACCGAAGACGAGGGGTTGTTCGTGCGCCAGCACGCGCACTGGGCCCAGAGCCTGCAGCGCGCGATCCAGCGCGAACAGCAAGGCCTAATCGCCAGCGACCGGGAGGTACAGCCATGAGCCCGTCCCGTGACCGCCTGCTGGATTTTCTCTACCGCGAAGCACGCCTGCTGGATGACCGCCAATGGGATGAATGGCTGGGATGTTATTCGCCCAAGGTGGAGTTCTGGATGCCCGCCTGGGACGACTACGACACCCTCACCGAGGATCCGCAAAGCGAAATCTCGCTGATCTACTACCCCAGCCGTGACGGCCTGGAAGACCGCATCTTCCGGATCAAGACCGAACGCTCCAGCGCCAGCACGCCCGAGCCACGCACGGTCCACATGATCTGCAACCTCGAAGTACTGGCCGACGATGGCAGCCAGGTGGAGCTGCGTTTCAACTGGCACACCCTCAGCCATCGCTACAAGACCACGGACAGCTATTTCGGCACGTCCTTCTACAGCCTGGATATGCGCGGCGAACAGCCGCTGATCACGCGCAAGAAGGTGGTGCTGAAAAACGATTACATCCACCAGGTCATCGACATCTACCACATCTGAGGACACCGCCATGACCTATGCCATTGCCCTGAACTTCGAGGATGGTGTGACCCGCTTCATTGACTGCAAGGTGGGGGAGAAAGTCCTCGATGCTGCCTTTCGCCAGCGTATCAACCTGCCCATGGATTGCTCGGACGGTGTGTGCGGCACCTGCAAATGCCGCTGTGAAACAGGCGCCTATGACTTGGGCGACGACTATATCGAGGATGCGCTGAGCGCCGATGAAGCCCAGGAGCGCCAGGTGCTGACCTGCCAGATGGTGCCGCAGTCCGATTGCGTGATTGCGGTGCCGGTGCCGTCCAGTGCCTGCAAGACCGGCACCACGCACTTTGCCGCGACACTGGCCGGCATTGTCCGTCACGCCGATGCCGCACTGGAAGTGAGTTTCGAGCTGGATCAGGCCCCGGTGTTCCTGCCCGGCCAGTACGTGAATATCGGTGTGCCCGACAGCGGGCAGACGCGTTCGTATTCTTTCAGTAGCCGCCCTGGCGATACACACGCCAGTTTCCTGATCAAGCATGTGCCGGGCGGGTTGATGAGTGGCTGGCTGGAACGCGCGCAGCCAGGCGACAGCGTGCCAATGAACGGGCCACTGGGCAGTTTCTACCTGCGTGAGGTCGTGCGGCCGTTGCTGTTGTTGGCCGGGGGTACCGGCCTGGCGCCGTTTCTGTCGATGCTCGAAGTGCTGGCGCAACGCGGGGAAGGCCGGCCGATCACACTGATCTATGGGGTGACGCGGGATCAGGACCTGGTGCTGGTCGAGGCCCTGCAGGCGTTCGCTGCACGGTTGCCCAACCTCGATGTTGTCACCTGCGTGGCCGACCCGCAGACCGCGCACCCGCGCCAGGGCTACGTCACCCAGCATATGGCCAGCGAGGCCCTGAACGACGGCGATGTTGACGTCTATCTGTGCGGGCCGCCGCCGATGGTCGATGCGGTGCGCCAGCATTTCAAAACACTCGGGCTGAGTCCGGCCAGTTTCCATTACGAGAAATTCACCCCCAACGCTGTCGCCAGCTTCGATGCGGCCTGAGGAAATCAGCATGAATCCACGTTTTGACAGCAAGGTTGCACTGGTTACCGGCGCGGCCCAGGGCATTGGCCGGCGAGTCGCCGAGCGTTTGCTGGAAGAGGGTGCCTGGCTGGTCGCAGTCGATCGCTCGGAACTGGTGCATGAACTGCAGCACGACCGGGCGCTGACCCTGACTGCCGACCTTGAGCAACATGCCGAGTGCGCCCAGGTAATGGCCGCTGCCAAGGTGCGTTTCGGGCGCATCGATATTCTGGTCAACAACGTCGGCGGGACCATCTGGGCCAAGCCCTTCGAGTACTACGCCGAAGCGCAAATCGAAGCCGAAGTGCGCCGCTCGCTGTTCCCTACGCTGTGGTGCTGCCATTGCGTGCTGCCTTACATGCTGGAGCAGGGCAGCGGGGCCATCGTCAATGTGTCTTCGGTCGCCACGCGCGGGGTCAATCGCGTGCCCTATGGCGCGGCCAAGGGCGGGGTGAATGCCCTGACCGCCTGCCTGGCCCTGGAGACTGCCGGCAGCGGCATTCGCGTCAATGCCACGGCGCCGGGTGGCACCGAGGCACCGCCACGCCGCATCCCGCGTAACAGCCAGCCGCAGAGCGCGCAGGAGCGCGTGTGGTACCAGCAGATCGTTGACCAGACCCTCGACAGCAGCTCGATGAAGCGTTACGGCAGCATCGACGAGCAAGCAGGCGCGATTTTGTTCCTGGCCTCGGACGAGGCCTCCTATATCACCGGCGTGACCTTGCCGGTAGGAGGTGGCGACCTCGGCTGATTCGCCTTTACCTGCAGACATTGACTCACAACAACAATAAAGAGAGCACTGCCATGCGTACCCATGACGTTCATTCGATTATCGATAATGCACCTTTCAACCGCTTTCACTGGCTGATCGTGAGCCTCTGTGCCTTGCTGTTGATCTTTGATGGCTATGACTTGTTTATCTACGGTGTAGTCCTGCCCTCGATCATGCGCGAGTGGGGGCTCACGCCCTTGCAGGCCGGCGCCCTGGGCAGCTATGCGCTGTTCGGCATGATGTTCGGCGCGCTGATCTTCGGCACCCTGGCCGACCGCTTCGGGCGCAAGAAAGGCATCGTCTTTTGTTTTGCGCTGTTCAGCATCGCCACCGTGGTCAACGGCTTTGCCAGCAGCCCCAGCGAATTCGGTATCTGCCGCTTTATCGCCGGGCTCGGCTGTGGCGGGCTGATGCCCAATGCGGCTGCGCTGATCAACGAATATGCGCCGAAGAAAGTCCGCAGCACCTTGATGGCCTTCATGTTCAGCGGCTATTCCCTGGGCGGCATGCTGGCGGCCAGTGTGGGCATCTTCATGCTGCCGGCCTACGGCTGGTCGTCGATGTTTTTTGTGGCCGTTATCCCACTGGTGTTGCTGCCGCTGATTGTGCTCTGGCTGCCCGAATCCATCGGCTTCCTGATCCGCCAGGGCCGGATGGAACAGGCGAGGGCGTTGCTCAATCGCCTGTCGCCGGGCACCCAGATCGATGCCGAGGACGAGTTGGTCGTGACCGACAGCAAAGGCAAGGGCGCCTCGGTAATAGAGCTGTTCCGTCATGGCCTGGCGGTACGCACGGCGATGATCTGGACGGCGTTTTTCTGCTGCCTGTTAATGGTCTATGCCTTGAGTTCGTGGCTGCCCAAGCTGATGGCCGGGGCCGGTTATAGCCTGGGGTCGAGCCTGTCGTTCCTGATTGCCTTGAACCTGGGTGGCATGGCCGGGGCACTGATCGGCGGGCGTTTGGGCGATCGGCTGAACCTGGTGAAAGTGGTGATCTGTTTCTTTGCCGCCGCAGTGGTGTCGATCAGCCTGTTGGGCATCAACAGCCCGATGCCGCTCCTGTATCTGCTGATCTTCATCGCGGGCGCCACCACCATTGGCACGCAAATCCTCCTGTATGCCGGGGCGGCGCAGCTCTATGGCCTGTCGATTCGCGCCACCGGCCTGGGCTGGGCGTCCGGTATCGGGCGCAATGGCGCGATCGTCGGCCCGTTGCTGGGCGGCGCGCTGATGGCGATCGAACTGCCCCTGCAACTGAACTTCATGGCCTTTGCCATCCCCGGTGCCATAGCGGCGCTGGCGATGACGGTGTTTGTCCTGAATGAACGGCGCACCCGTGTTGGCCTGCCGGCTGCCCAGGCGCTGTAACCGTTCTAACCGTCGATAATAAAAACAAAGAGCAACGACATGAACACACAACGTATCTGGCTTTCCCTGCTAGGGCTGCCCCTTGCCGCAACGGCTGGCGAGGGCGGCTTTTTCGAGAGTTCCACCGCCACCTTGCAGGCCCGCAACTACTACTTCAGCCGCGACTTCTCGGACATTGTCGGCACCAACCAGCAGTCCAAGGCCCAGGAATGGGGCCAGGGCTTTATCCTCACCTACAAGTCCGGTTATACCCCAGGCCCAGTAGGCTTTGGCCTGGATGCGCTGGGCACCCTGGGTCTCAAGCTCGACAGCAGCCCCGACCGAGTAAATAGCGGCTTGCTGCCGGTCAAGGACGATGGCCGCGCCGCCGACAACTACAGTCGCCTGGGCCTGACCTTCAAGGCGCGGCTGTCCAGGAGTGAACTGAAGGTTGGTGAGCTGCAGCCGAACCTGCCGGTACTGGCCTTCAGCGACATACGCCTGCTGCCGCCCAGTTACCAGGGGCTCAGCATCAGCTCCAGTGAAATCACCGGCCTCACTCTGCAGGCCGGGCACTTGACCAGCACCAGCCTGCGCAATGAGGCCGGTGATGAAAAAATGCTCGCCATGCTCGGCCATGTGCCGCAGCGCGGGGCTCAGAGTGATGCTTTCAACTATGTCGGGGGCGACTACACCTTCAATGGCAATCGCAGCAGCGTCAGCACCTGGCATGGGCAGTTGCAAGACATCTATGCCCAGGACTTTATCGGCTTCAAGCACAGCCAGCCGTTCGGGAATTGGGTGTTGGGCGCCAATCTGGGCTACTACACTGCGCGGGAGGATGGCGACCAGTTGCTCGGCAAGATCGATAACCAGGCGTTTTTTTCGCTTCTTTCGGCCAAACGCGGTGGCCATACCTTCTACGTGGGTTATCAGGCCATGTATGGCGACAGTGCCTTCCCGAGGGTATTTGCCAATGTCACGCCCTTGGGCAACGAAGTCCCGACCTACGAGTTTGCGTATACCGACGAGCGTTCATGGCAAGTGCGCCATGACTACGACTTTGCCGCATGGGGGGTACCGGGGCTGACGACCACGCTGCGCTATATCACGGGCGACAACGTGAATACCGGCGCCGGTTACGAAGGACGGGACCGCGAGCGGGACCTGGATATCGGGTATGCCGTGCAGAGTGGTGTGCTCAGAGGCTTGGGAATTCGGGTACGTAATGTGATGGCACGCTCTAATTACCGTAGTGATATTGATGAGAATCGGCTGATCCTCAGTTACACCTGGACGCTGCTTTAGACACTGCCCGGGCAATTAGCGGGCAGGGCATCAGGCCCTGCTCGCTTGGCTGGACCCCAATCAGCGGAACCTGACGTTCAGCCACACCCCGCGAAAGCTGCCAAAGGGCAACCAGGTAATATCACCGACAAACGTATCGGCAAGTTGCGTGGCTTCAGACTGCGGGACCTCCAGATTACCCAGGACCCCCGATGTCGAACAGGCCGAGAATATCCCCGGGGTAACTGGCCGCTGCCTACACTGGGTTAACTCACTAATCGAAGGACATAGAATGCTGATCGTCTTTAGCGGCCTTCCCGGCACAGGAAAAACGACTATCGCCAATGATCTCGCTGCTACGACAGGCGCCGTGTACCTGCGCATTGATACGATTGAGCAGGCGATTCGAAACTCTGGTGCTCTTGCACAAGATGTAGGGCGCAGTGGTTATATGGTCGCTTATGAGCTTGCGCGGAGTAACCTTCGTTTGGGCCGCACGGTCATCGTTGATTGTGTCAACCCCGTCATCGAAAGCCGAGTTGCGTGGAGCGAAATCGCCTCACACTCTGGTGTTCGCTTAGCAAATATCCAAGTGATTTGCTCCGATAATCATGAACATCAGCGCCGGGTAGAAACAAGAGTGGTTGATATTCCCGGTCTGACTCCGCCAACCTGGCAGTCTGTACTGGATCATGAATATGAGCCGTGGGACAAAGCTCCGTTTTGCATAGACACAGCACTGACCTCTTCAGTGCAAGCGGTCTCGATGATCATCAACCGATTCCTGGCCAGTGAGTAGTGTCGGCTAAGCCCAAGGTGGCAAGGTGTGATTAGCGGACGTATGCATCATGGTGAGGCCGGGCGGTTAAGGACGTCTCTTAGCCTTACGTGAACTGAGCGATCACTTCGTCCGAAGACATAACGTCGGCATATTCATCACCAAGTATTGCTAAGGTCAGGTCGTAAACAGTTTTGGCGTCCCAGGTCTTTCCATTCGCCCCGACTACGGGCACAGCTGTTGTGGCGTCTGACAACTGGTCGAAGATGAATCCCCTCTAGAATCTGCTCTCTGTGAAGCTCACTTACAATAACCAGTGTAGATTCGACATGCGCGCAGCCTTGTCCCAGATAACAACGCCCACTAGATTCGATAGTAATGTGGTCTGTAAAAAACCAAGCCAGAATGTATGACGTCAAGGCGACTTAACCGGACGCTTAAATGTGGAACCCATCACAATGAACCCGAATATTGACCCTCAGCCCGTATGTAGCCCGATCACCAGCAGCGCCATTTTCATGGTCGCCACACTTGCCCCCGGCAATGATGCGGCCAGGACGGTACGGGAATGGTGCGGCGATATCGCAGCCCTCACGCGCTCGGTCGGCAAGCGCGTGCCCGACGGCAACTTGACCTGTGTGTGCGGCTTTGGCTCGACGGCCTGGGATGGATTGTTCGGCACACCACGCCCGGCTGCCCTGCATCCGTTTCAGGCAGTTGGTGTAGCAGGGCGCATGGCGGTTGCCACGCCTGGGGATGTGTTGCTGCACATTCGCGCCGATCGCATGGACCTGTGCTTTGAACTGGCCACGCAAATCATGGCGGCCCTGGGCGATGCAGTGACCGTGGTCGATGAGGTCCAGGGTTTCCGCAATTTCGATATGCGCAGCATCATTGGGTTTGTCGACGGCACCGAGAACCCAACCGGGCGCAAGGCTGTCGGTTTCACCATCGTCGGTGACGAAGATCCGGCATTCAGGGGTGGCAGCTATGTGCTGGTGCAGAAGTACCTGCACAACATGACGGCTTGGAATGCCCTGTCCACAGAGGCCCAGGAGCGGGTGATCGGGCGCACCAAACTGTCGGATATCGAGCTGGCAGATGAGGTCAAGCCGAGCAACTCCCACAGTGCCTTGACCACCCTCACCGAGGATGGCGAGGAAGTGAAAATCCTGCGCGACAACATGCCGTTCGGCCGGCCGGGAGCGGGGGAGTTCGGTACCTACTTCATCGGCTATGCGCGTTCGCCGCAGCCCTTGGAACGGATGCTTGCGAACATGTTTGTCGGCCTGCCTGCCGGTAACTATGACCGGTTGCTGGACTTCAGTACGGCGGTCACCGGCAGCTTGTTTTTCGTGCCATCCGCTGACTTGCTGGAAGAGTTGGCTGAGCGTGAGCCATGAGCGTCAGGTAAGGCTCACTTCGCCACGGCCGACATCAGCAACTTGCGAATCTCCCCGGTAATCGCACTTTTGGTGCCTTGCTCCAAGATCCCCACCCGGCGTACCGCCAAGTCGCCGGGCAGCGGCAGGACGCGCAGGCTGGGGTCTTTGTCCCAGTCAAAGTTCTTCAACAGCGGCACGATGGCCACCCCGACTTGCTGGCGGACCAGGTCGGCGATGCCGATGATCGAGTTCAGTTCGAGGATTTCCAACGGTTCGACCGATTCACTCTTGATGATCGACTGCACCTTGCGGCCCACGGCGGTGGACCTGTCATAACGGATGAACGGCTGGGTCCTGAGCAATTCCACGGCATCGTTGATGCCGGCGGTCTGTGTGGTATTGGCAAGCATGACGATGGGCTCGTTGTAGAGCAGGGTCCAGCTCAAGCCGTCGAAGTTTTGCCGTGCCGTCTCGATCAGCAGGGCCGCGTCGAGCTTGGCGGCGTGCACCAGGTTGACCACTTCATCGGAGCGCGCAGTCATCAGGTTGACCGATATGCGCGGGTGCAGTTTTTTCAGTTGCACCAGGCAATTGGCGAGCAGGCCCATGCCCGAGGTAATACCGCCGATCGACACCTCACCCTCCATGGCCATGTCATCGGGTGCCTCGGCGATCATTTGCTCGTAGTCCGCCAGCAGGCGCTTGGCCTTGGGCAGCAACAACACGCCATCGCGACTCAGCTTGATCTGCCGTTGGCTGCGGTCGAACAGCGGCCGGCGCATCTCTTCTTCGAGGGCGCGCATTTGCAGGCCGACGGCGGCGTTGGTGAGCGCCACCCGGTCGGCGGCGGCGGCGAAACTGCCGTACTCGGCGACGGCGATGAACGTCTTGAAGAAACGGATGTTGCTCATAGGAAGGCCCGTAGTCATGGGTGTGCATGGATGGTAAAGGTTTTATTTACTCTTGCTAAAGTTAAATTAGTTTTTCTTTTAATAGCGAGCGACCAATACTCCAGTCCGAACTGACTCGGCGAACTTTTCCCCATGAGCAATCCAGATATCAGCCCTGAAGATGCAGCCTTGCGTGCTGCCAAGAACGTGTACCACCTCGGCGCGACCACCGTGTATTCGCATCATGAGGACAGTCGTTTTGCTTACACCCTCTACGTGCCTGAAGCCATCGAGGACCGCAACCGGCCAGTAGATCTGGTGGTGTCGCTGCACGGCTCGACCCGTGCGATGGAGATTTATCGCAATGGCTTCGCAGAGTTTGGCCGCTGGAACGATTGTGTGATCTTGTCGCCGCTGTTCCCGGTCGGCGTGCTGGGGGACGGCAACGGTGATGGCTACAAACAGATGGTCGAAGGCGATATCCGCTACGACCAGGTATTGCTCGACATGATCGCCAGCGTTGGCAAGCGCTACGGTCGCCGTTTCGATACCTTCGCGCTGTTCGGTTATTCCGGCGGCGGGCAATTCACCCATCGTTTTTGCTACCTGCACCCGGAGAAACTCTGGGCAGCATCCATCGGTGCGCCGGGCTCGGTGACCTTACTGGATGCCGACCAGGACTGGTGGGTGGGCGTGCGGGACTTCGCCACGCGCTTTGGCAAACCGCTGAACCTGCCAGCCTTGCAGCAGTTGCCGGTGCATATGGTGGTGGGGGATTCAGACCTCGAAACCTGGGAAATCACCCACCGCGAAGGCGGCAAACACTTCATGCCCGGTGCCAACGCTGCTGGCCGCACGCGCCCCGAGCGCCTGGCCAGCTTGAAGGCCAGTTTCGAAGCCGCCGGCGTGCAGGTGCACTTTGATCTGCTGCCCAACGTCGCGCACCAGGGCGTCAAGGCCATGCCGGCTGCCCAGGATTTTTTCGCCAAGGTGTTGCGCCACAAGCGCAGCCTGGGCTGATACACCGCAGGTAGATGCACTCAGAACAGACCGTATAACAATAACCAAGGATTCACTCATTCTGATGCCGGTCCTGCCTTGGCCTTCGGCCACTGACCGGAAAATTCCTTCAAGGAGTCTTTCTCCCGTGAATAGTTACGTAAAGACGGCACTGGCCGTCGCGATGTCGGCGTGCACCTTGTCCATGGCGGTTGCGCAAGACCAGGTCATCAGCGTGGGCCTCAACGGTGATATCCGCAGCACCGACCCAGGCGTCAACCGCGACGACAATACCGACGCGGTGATGATGCATATTGTCGAAGGGCTGGTGGCGTACCGTGAAGACACCAGCATCGCGCCGATGCTCGCCAGCGCGGTTGCCGTCTCGCCGGACGGCCTGCGCTATACCTTCACTCTGCGTGACGGCGTGCATTTTCAAAATGGCCAACTGCTGAGCGCCAAGGATGTGCAATGGACCTGGCAGCGCTACCTGGATCCCAAGACCCAGTGGCGTTGCCTGGCGGAGTTCGATGGGCGCGGCGCAGCCAAGATCGTCGATGTGGCCACGCCTGATCCGAAAACCGTGGTGTTCACGCTGGACCAGGCCAACGGCTTGTTCCTGGCCGCGATGGCCCGTCCCGATTGCGCCGGCAGCGGCATCCTGCACCCGGACTCCCTGGCCGCCGATGGCAGTTGGCGCGCCCCGATTGGCACCGGGCCGTTCACCCTGGGCAAATGGCAGAAGGGCCAGTACGTCGAGCTGGATCGCTTCAAGCAATACACCCCACGGGCCGAAACCGAGGCGGATGGTTACACCGGCAATAAGCAGGCGTTTGTCGACACGGTGCGTTTCGAGGTAATCCCCGACTCGGCCTCGGCCAAGGCCGCGCTGCTGTCGGGTGGCGTGGACCTGCTGCCGGACGTGACCGCGATGGACGCTGCACAACTCAAGCAGGTGAAGAACCTGCAGATCCAGGTCAGCCCGATCATGACCATCAGCGGCCTGTTATTCCAGACTCGCGACCCATTGCTCAAGGACGTGCGCATCCGTCGTGCGGTGGCGTTGTCCCTGGATTACGCGCAGATGGTCGCGGCGTTGTCCGATGGCTTGTCGGTGGTCAACAACTCGGTCATCCCCACCGCGAGCCCGTACTACGACGGCACCGCGCACCGGGGTTATACCTACAACCTCGACGAGGCCCGGCGCCTGTTGAAAGAGGCCGGCTACAGCGGTGAAAAAATCCGCATGCTGGTCAATAAACGCTACCCGCAAATGTTCGACATGGGCCTGCTCAGCCAGGCCATGACCCAGGCGGCAGGGATCAATATCGAGATGGAGACCCTGGAGTGGGGCACGCAACTGGAGCGCTACCAGACCGGCAGCTACCAGATGATGTCGTTCTCCTATTCAGGGCGATTCGATGCGGCGCAAAGCTACGAATCAGTGATCGGCGACAAGAACAAGGAACCGCGCAAAGTCTGGGACAACCCCCAGGCCTTGGCGATATTGCGTGAGGCCCAGCGTGAAATTGACCCCGCCAAGCGCCAGCCACTGTTCGACAAGTTGCATACGCTGATGCTTGAGGATGTGCCCATGGTGGTCATCTACAACGGCACGGCCATCGGCGCCATGGGTAAGCGCGTCGAGGGTTATCGTTCCTGGCCCGTTGCCAAGCCGCGCCTGTGGGGCGTGAAGCTGGCCGACACTTCCAAGTAAGGCGTAGCGCTATGTTTCGATTCATATTGCACAGGCTCGGCATGGCGGTGCCGACCCTGTTGCTGATCTCGGTGATTGTCTTTGCCTTGATCCGCCTGATCCCCGGCGACCCGGCGTTGCTGATGCTGGGCGACATGGCCGACCCGCAAAGCCTTGCCGACATGCGTAGCAGCCTGGGGCTGGACCACTCGGTGGTGACCCAGTACCTGATCTGGATCAAGTCGGTGCTCAGCGGCGACCTTGGTGTGTCCATCAGCAGCCGCCAGCCGGTGCTGCAATTGCTGGTCGAGCGCTTCAGCGTCAGTGCAACCGTGGTGCTGGTGGCGGTATTGCTGGCGACCCTGCTCGCGGTGCCGGTGGGGTTGCTCGCTGCCTGGAAGCAAAACAGCGCGATGGACCTGGGCCTGGTGGCGACGGCGACTTTGTTGCTGTCGGTGCCGAGCTTCTGGTTGGGCTTGCTGCTGCTGTATGTGTTCGGCATTCAACTGGGTTGGCTGCCGGTGATTGGTTACGTCGGCTTTGCCAGCGACCCGATGAAAGCGCTGACCTATGTGGTACTGCCGATCATCACCCTGACCCTGGTGGAGTTCGGTGCCATTGCCCGGATGGCGCGGGCCAGCACCATTGAGGTACTGCGCCTGGAATACATCGCCCATGCACGGGCCAAGGGCCTGTCGGAAGGCGCGGTGCTGTGCAAGCACGCCCTGCGCAACGCGTTTGCGCCGACCTGGACCTTGATTGGCCTGATCCTCGGTAACTTGCTCGGCGGCATTGCGGTGCTGGAAACCGTGTTCACCCTGCCAGGTATCGGCCGCTTGATGGTCGATGCGATCTTCTCCCGCGACTACCCGGTGCTGCAGGGTTGCCTGCTGCTGGTCACCTGCATCTATGTGTTGGTCAACCTGTTGGTGGATCTGCTGTATCCGCTGTTCGATCCAAGGGTGAAGCTATGAACCTCAAGACTCCTGCCTTGCCCACCGTGGCGGCTCCCCAGCCTCGGCGGCGTCGGCGTTACCCACCGTTGAACGCCCTGATCGGCGGCAGCTTGCTTGCGGCCCTGGTGTTACTGGCATTGCTCGGCGTGGTGTGGACACCTTACGACCCGCTCAAGCTGGACCTGCTCTCGCGCCTGCATGCGCCGAGCGCCGCGCACTGGCTGGGCACCGACGAGTTTGGCCGCGACGTGTTCAGTCGCCTGATCATTGGCGCGCGTACCAGCCTGTGGATCAGCCTGCTTTCGGTCAGCGTGGCGGTCATCTGCGGCACGCTGATCGGCATGCTCGCCGGTTACCTGCGCGGCTGGACCGACCGCGTGTTGATGATGCTCAACGATGCGTTACTGGCGTTTCCCGGCATCCTTATGGCCCTGGGCATCATGGCAATTGTCGGCGCCAGCCAGTACGGCATCGTGCTCGCCCTGGGTATCGCCTACACCCCTTCGGTGGTGCGGGTGGTACGCGGCAGCGTGCTGTCGCTGCGTGAACTGGAATTCATCGAGGCGTCGCGGGTTATCGGCAACTCCGAGCTGTACACCATGTTCCGCCACATTACGCCCAACTGCCTGGCGCCTTTATGTGTGCTGGCCACCAGCATGTTTGGCTGGGCGTTGCTCTCGGAGAGTGCGCTGAGCTTCCTCGGCCTTGGGGTTCCACCACCGGCCGCGACCTGGGGCAGCATGCTCTCGGCGAGCCGCACCTATATCTCGACGGCGCCGTGGCTGGGGGTCTTCCCAGGCATCTTTATCAGCCTGACGTTGCTGGCTATCAATCTGTTCGGCGATGCCTTGCGTGATCGTCTCGACCCGCGCATGAGGAAATGAGCATGAGCGTTCCAGTGCCTTTACTGGCCGTTGAAAATCTACAGATTCGCGTCGGCGTGGACGGTCCGCTGGCCGTCGATGACTTCAGCTTCACCCTGGCCCCAGGCGAAATCGTCGCACTGGTGGGCGAGTCTGGCAGCGGCAAGACCATGGCCGCACGCGCTGCCATTGGCCTGCTGCCGGCACCGATGCAGGTGTGCGGCGGGCGCATTACCTTCCAGGGCCAAGCGTTGGACAGCCGCAATGCCAAGGCCATGCGTGAGCTGCGTGGCGCGCGGATCGGCATGGTGTTCCAGGAACCGATGGTCTCGCTCAACCCTGCGCTGACCATTGGCCGGCAGATGAGCGAGGCGCTCAAGCTACATACCGCACTGGATGCGGCAACGATCCGCGAGCGTTGTATCGCCATGCTGCAACGCATCGGCATCAAGGACGCGCAAAAGTGCCTGGCATCCTACCCGCACCAATTCTCCGGCGGCATGCGCCAGCGCATCATGCTGGCCTCGGTGATGTTGCTGCGCCCGGCGCTGTTGATCGCTGACGAGCCCACCACGGCCCTGGACTGCCTGGCACAACTGGACGTGATCGAGTTGATGCTGGAACTGACCCGCGAGCAGGGCACCGCGATTCTGTTTATCAGTCACGACCTGTCCCTGGTGGCGCGTTATGCCCACAAAGTGGTGGTGATGCGCTCGGGCAAAGCGGTGGAGCAGGGGCGCATCGAAGATATCCTCTTCGCCCCCAAGGCCGAATACACCCGGCAGTTGCTCGAAGCCCTGCCTCGGCGCGGCGAACTCGTACCCCTGCCAACGGCCGACAGCGCGTTGTTGCAGGTCCGGGATGTGTGTATCGAACACCCGGGGCCTCGCAGTTTCTGGGGGCGCAGCGAGCCCAAGCGCGTGGTGCACTCGGTAAACCTGAGCATCGCTGCGGGCGAGACCCTGGCCCTGGTCGGCGGCAGTGGCTCGGGCAAGACCACCCTCGGGCGTGCGGTCGTCGGCTTGGTCAACCCGTGTGCCGGGGCGATCCTGTTCCAGGGCGTGGACATCCTGAAGGCCGCCAATCGGGCGCATCGCCTGCAATGCCAGATGATTTTCCAGGATCCGTATTCATCCCTCGACCCACGCATGACGGTCGGCCAGATCATCGCCGAGCCGCTACGCCACGAGCCAGCCCTGACGCCTGCGCAAAAGCGCCAGCGAGTCACCGAGACCCTGGCGGACGTGGGTTTGCCCGAGCAATTTCGCGAGCGCTTTGCCCATCAACTGTCCGGCGGCCAGCGCCAGCGGGTGGCGATTGGCCGGGCGCTGGTACGACGGCCCAAACTGGTGATTGCCGATGAGCCGATTTCGGCACTGGACATGACGATCCAGAAGCAGATCCTCGAATTGTTCGAGCGTCTGCAACGCCAATATGGCTTTGCCTGCCTGTTCATTTCCCACGACCTCTCGGCGGTGGAGCGCATCGCCCATCGCGTGGCGGTGATGAACCAGGGCGAAGTGGTCGAAATCGGCCCGCGCGACACGATTTTCGATACCCCGCAACACCCTTACACCCGTCGGCTACTCGCCGCGGCCAGCCCCTTGGAGAAACGTGCGGACGGCAGTTACCGCCTTCGTGCCAGTGTGATTTAGGTACCGCTGCACCCCAGGCCTTGGCATGCAAACCCAACCCTTTGCACATCGACGATGTGCGAAGCGGGCGAAGCCATGGCCGAAGAAAACAAAAACAACCCCACTCAACCTGTCTGCCAGGAACCTACACATGAAGAACCGCATCAACAAAGTTGTCACCAGTGCCAGCGTCATGGGCGCCGGTTTCATGCCCTTGTTTGCCCAGGCCGACTTTGTCGCCGACAGCAAAGCCGCGCTTGAGTTGAAGAACTACTACTTCAACCGCGACTACCGCGAATCCAGCGGGCAGAACAAGCGCGCCGAATGGGCACAGGGGTTTATCCTCAAGGTCGAATCGGGCTTTACCGACGGCACGGTGGGCTTTGGCCTGGACGCGGTCGGCATGTTGGGTGTGAAGCTCGATTCGAGCCCGGACAACTCCGGCACCGGGCTGCTGTCGCGCTCAAGCACGGCCGAGCCAGGCTCCCCCAGCTACGCCCGCCGCGCCCACGACAACTACTCCAAACTCGGCATCACCGGCAAGGCGCGCCTGGCCAAAAGCGAACTGCGCGTGGGCTATATGGTGCCTGACCTGCCGACCTTGCAGCCGAACCTGAGCCGCCTGTTCCCGCAGAGTTTCAGCGGCACGGCACTCACCTCCAAGGACGTCGACAAGCTGACACTGACCGCGGGCCAACTGGACCAGGTCAAGCAGCGCGACTCGACCGACTACGAGGACATGGGGCTCACCAGCCAATATGGCGCCTATAAAAGCAGCGCTAAAAGCGATGAGTTCCGCTATGCCGGCGGTGAGTACGCACTGACGCCGACGACCTTCGTGACTTACCAATTCGCGCAATTGGAAAGCTTGTACCAACAGCATTACCTGGGTTTGAAAAACAGCTTCAAGTGGGGCCCGGGCACGTTCAAGACGGACATCCGCTACTTCAACGCCAGTGAAGACGCGGCGGCCCTGGCCGGCAAGGTGGATAACCGGGCGTTGAGTACCCGTATCGGCTACGGCCTCTACGGCCACAACCTCAGCGGCGGTTACCAGGCGCAATACGGTTCGACGCCGTTCACGTATGTGGACGGTACCAACACCTATCTGTTTACCGAGTACCAACTGGCCAACTTCTCCCAGACCGGCGAGCGCGTGTGGCATGCCCGTTATGACTATGACTTCGCCTCGCTGGGTATTCCGGGCCTGCTGTTCTCGACGCGTTATGCCAAGGGCGACAACGCCAAGGTCATCGGCTTCAGCGGCGAAGGGCGTGAGTGGGAGAGGGACCTGAGCCTTGGTTATGTGGTGCAGAACGGTACGTTCAAGGACGTGTCGCTGCGCTGGCAGAACGCCAGTGCCACCAGCAACTTCGCCCGTGACACCAACGAAAACAGAGTGATCCTGGGCTACACCGTGGCGCTCTGGTAGCGGTAATGGCATGCAGCAGGCACCGCCTGTTGCATGCCCAGGCAGTGGAAATAAGGGGATAGATCAGATGACGAGTTTGCCGTTGCGCCGGGCACGGCCCAGCCAACAACGCGTATCGGCGCGTGGCGTAAGTGATTTCATCGATGCGGTGAACGCTGCGGGCCTGCAATTGCACAGTTTCATGCTCTACCGCGACGGTGCGGTGGTGGCCGAAGCATTTTGGGCGCCTTATCACGCTGCACGCCTGCATGTTCAGCACTCGGCGACCAAAAGCTGGATCGCCATGGCCGTCGGCCTGTTAGTGGATGACGGTGTGCTGTCGCTGGACGCCAAGGTGGTGGATTTTTTTGCCGCAGATTGCCCGCCATCCATCAGCGCCAACCTGGCGGCCATGACCGTGCGGGATTTGCTGACCATGCGCACCGGACATCGCCAGGGCATCTCCGGCGGGGCCTGGCGCGGGCGCAGTGACAGTTGGGTCAAATTGTTCCTCAGCGAGCCGGTCGAAGACCCGCCAGGGCAACGCTTCATCTACAGCAGCGCATCGAGCTTCATGCTCTCGGCGATTGTCAGTGTGGTCAGCGGCCAGACGGCGTTCGACCTGTGCAACGCGCGGATCTTCCAGCCCATGGGCATGGGCCCGATCGAGTGGGACCTTGCCCCTGGAGGTTTCAACACCGGCGGCAATGGCCTCAGCTGCCGTACCGAAGACTTGCTCAAGTTCGGCGTGCTGCACCTGCAACAAGGCAACTGGGAGGGGCAGCAATTGCTGTCCCGCGAATGGGTGGCCGAAGCCACCCGTGGGCAGGTCGATGATGTGTGGATGGGCGCCTTCGATGGCAAGCGCTATCTGGGCCGCGACGAGTCGAGCGACGCAGGGATCACGCGCCGCGAAGGCTACGGCTATCAGTGGTGGATGACCCAGCACGGTGGTTATTACGCCTCAGGAGTGTTTGGCCAGCAGTGCATCGTGTTGCCCCGCCATAACGCGGTGATTGCGTTTACCGCCGGGCTGCCACTGGGCGAGCGGCGCTTGCACAGCTTGCTCTGGCAATACCTGTTGCCGGCGCTGGGCGTGTCCACCGACGGCGCGGCGGATGCCGAACTGGCGGCGTTGCTGGCGCGCCAGCAGCGGCCCGTCATGTCCGGTGCTTCGCACTCACCGCGCCAGGCCGAGTTCAGCGGCACGTTCGTCATCGAGGCCAATGAAGACCAGGTCAGCGAAGTACGCCTGCAGTTGGGCAGCGAATATTGTGATTTCTACCTCACCGACCCCCGTGGCACCCACTGTATTCGCGCCGGGCTGGCCGATGGCATCGAAAGCCAGACCAGCATGACCGGCCACTATCTGCATCACCAATATCAGCCGGAGCTCACCCCGGTGGTCGCGCAGGCGCGCTGGAGCGACGACGGGGTGTTGTGCATGACCTGGCAGTTTGTCGAGACCGCGTTTTGTGACCAGGTCACTTGCCGCATCGAACACGGCATCTTGTCTGTGGACCGCAGCGTCAACGTTAACGCAGGCCCGTTGCAGCGCCCGACGCTGACCGGCCATCCAACCATTGCTTTGCAGGAGTCGCCATGAACGATCCTTCCAACCCTTCAGGTTCCGCGAGCGGCGCGTTCTGGGCACCGTTTACCCCGATGCGTCAGTTCCAGCAGCAACCGATGATGTTCGCCAGTGCCGACGGCATGCACTACACCACCACCGACGGACGTCGCGTACTCGACGCGATGGCGGGGCTGTGGTGCGTCAACGCTGGGCATGGCCAGCCGAAAATCGTCGAAGCCATTCGCGAAGCGGCGGGGCGCCTGGACTTTGTGTCGTCATTCAAGATGAGCCACCCCCAGGCCTTGGAAATGGCCGAGCGCCTGATTGAAGTCAGCCCCGCCGGCATGGAGCAGGTGTTCTTCACCAACTCGGGCTCTGAGGCGGTGGACACCGCGCTGAAGATCGCGCGGGCCTATCACCAGGCGCGTGGCGACTGCCGCCGTACCCAGTTTATCGGGCGCGCCAAGGGCTACCATGGCATGGGCTTCGGTGGGCTGTCGGTCTCCGGCATCGGCCGCCAGAAGCGTGACTTTGGTCCGCTGTTGGGGGAGGTCTCGCACCTGCCGCTGCCGTATGACGCGGGGATGCGTTTCAGCGTCGGGCAGCCGCAGCAGGGCGCCAGTTACGCCGATGCGCTGACGCAGTTGCTGGACATCCAGGACCCCAGCACCGTGGCCGCCGTGATTGTCGAACCGGTGATCGGCTCCGGCGGCGTTTACCCACCGCCCCAGGGCTATTTGCAGCGCCTGCGTGAGATTTGCACCCGGCACGGCGTGCTGCTGATTTTCGACGAGGTGATCACTGGCTTTGGTCGTGTCGGTGCTGCCTTTGCCGCGCAAGCCTTCGGCGTGACCCCGGACCTGATCACCACCGCCAAAGGCCTGACCAACGGCGCGGTACCCATGGGTGGGGTGCTGGTCAGCGGTGCGGTCTATGAAGCGTTCATGGCCGGGCCGGCCAATGTCATCGAACTGATGCACGGCTACACCTATTCGGCGCATCCGTTGGCGTGTGCGGCCGGGTTGGCAACCCTTGAGGTGCATCGTGAATTGGGCATCAACCAACATGTCAACGCTGTGAGCGGGCTCTGGCAGTCGACCGCACTCGCGTTGCAGGGCGTTGGACCGGTGCTGGACGTACGCGCTATCGGTTTGCTCTGCGCAGTCGAACTTGAGCCGCGTCCAGGCGCTCCAGGTGCGCGGGGCAGCGAAGTTGCACAGTGGTGCTTCGATAACGGCGTACTGGTGCGCGGCTCGGGCGACACCATCGTGATTTCTCCACCGCTGGTGATCAGCCCACAGGAGATCGCCCAGGTGTTCGACACCCTGGCGAGCGCCCTGAAACACGTGGCCTGAAGGGAGTCCAAAACATGTCGGATCTGTTTGAGTTCTATATTGACGGTGCCTGGGTCCAGCCCCACGGTACAGTCGTCGAAACCGTGGTAAACCCCTCTACCGAGCAGGTTGTCGGGCGCATCATCCTGGGCGATAGCCATGACGTAGACCGCGCGGTCAGCGCGGCCAGACAAGCGTTTGCGGGGTTCGCGGCGAGCTCGCTGGAGGCACGCATCGAACTGCTGCAACGCATTATCCAAGCCTACAAACACCACAGCGAGGCGTTGATCGAAGCGGTGCACCTGGAGATGGGCGCACCGCTGTCCCTGGCCCGCAGTGCCCATGTGCCGGCAGGCCTGGGCCACCTGACACAGGCGTTGGAGGTGCTGCGCGAGTACCGCTTCGAACGGCGCTTGGGCAATACGCTGGTGGTGCGCGAGCCCATCGGCGTGTGCGCCCTGATCACACCCTGGAACTGGCCGCTCAACCAACTCACCTGCAAGCTCGCGCCAGCGCTGGCGGTGGGTTGCACCGTCGTGCTCAAACCCAGTGAACGTGCGCCGTTGTCGGCCCGGATCATTGCCCAGGTGCTGCATGAGGCCGGGGTGCCAGCGGGGGTGTTCAACCTGGTCAACGGCGACGGCCCCGGGGTGGGCGCCGCGCTGGCAAGCCATGCCGAGGTGGACATGGTGTCTTTCACCGGCTCCACCCGTGCGGGCGTCGCGGTGGCCAAGGCGGCGGCGGATACGGTCAAGCGTGTGTCCCAGGAACTGGGCGGCAAATCCGCGAATATCCTGCTCGACGATGCCTGCCTGCCCAGCGCGGTGCGCCATGGGGTGCTGGGCTGCATGCGCAACAGTGGCCAGTCATGCAACGCGCCGACACGCCTGTTGGTGCCGCGTGCACAGCAACCGGCGGTGATCGAGATCGCCCGGCAAGTGCTCGCGCAGGTGTGTTACGACGACAGCAACCCGCTCATGGCTATCGGCCCTGTCGCCAACGGCATGCAATTCGCGCGGGTCCAGGCCTTGATCGCCCAGGCCATCGCCGAAGGTTCGCAGTTGGCTGCTGGGGGAGCAGGGCGTCCTGAAGGTATTGAGCGTGGTTACTACGTGCAGCCGACTGTATTTGCCGATGTCACACCAGACATGCTGGTGGCGCGCGAAGAAATCTTCGGCCCGGTCTTGGCGATCATCCCGTATGACAGCGAAACCGAGGCGATAGCCATCGCCAACGACAGCCCCTATGGCCTGTCTGGCTACGTCACCTCGGCGAGTCTTGAACGCAGCCACGGGGTCGCCCGCCAACTGCGTACCGGCATGGTCCACCTCAATGGTGCCCGTGCCGACCAGGCCGCGCCGTTTGGCGGCTACAAGCAGTCGGGCAACGGTCGTGAGTGGGGCGAGTATGGGTTTGACGAGTATCTGGAGAGCAAGTCGCTGTTTGGGTATTAGCGGTTTCAGCCGGTTTTTTCAGAGGCTGTCCGGGTCCCCGAAGAACATCTGAATCCGCGACCGCAACCAGCGCTCACCCGGATCGTTATCCTGGGAACCGCGCCACGCCATGTGCAATTCAAAACTGCGTACCGGCAACGGCGGGTCCTCGGCGCGCAAGCCGCCGGCAGCGGTCAAGGCTTCGGCGGTGTAGTCCGGGACGGTCGCCAGGATGTCGGTGCCGGCCAGCAAGGTACCCAGCCCGTTGAATTGCGGGACTGCCAGCACTACGTGGCGCTTGCGGTCGAGCTTTTCCAACTCTTCATCAATGAACCCGCTCAGGTCGCCGGCGAATGAGACCAGGGCGTGGGGGCGGGCGCAGAAGTCGTCCAGGCTCAATGCGCCAGGCACGCTGTCGGCGCGCAGCAGTTTGGGCAGGCTGCGGCGCAGGACCTTGCGCTTGGCGTTGGCCGGCAGGTCGGTGGTGTAGCTGACACCGATGGAGATTTCCCCGGAGGCCAGCAGGCCCGGCATCAGGATGTAATTGACGCGACGGATTACCAGCACGATACCCGGTGCTTCGGCGCGCAGGCGTTTGAGCAGTTGCGGCAGCAAGGCAAACTCGACATCGTCCGACAGGCCAATGCGAAACACGGCGGTGCTGGTGGCCGGATCGAATTCGGCGGCGCGGCTGACGGCGGTGGAAATCGAGTCCAGGGCCGGCGAGAGCAGGGCGAAGATCTCCACGGCCCGGGCCGAGGGCTCCATGCTGCGCCCGGTACGCACGAACAGCGGGTCATCGAACAGCCCGCGCAGGCGTGACAAGGCAGCGCTGATGGCCGGCTGGCCGAGGAACAATTTCTCGGCGGCGCGGGTCACACTGCGCTCATGCATCAAGGTTTCGAACACGATCAACAGGTTCAGGTCGACACGACGCAGGTCGTTACGGTTCATCTTGTGTCCTGGCAGATTCAGCAAACTTGACGTGAGCGGCCACATGACAACAATGGCCGGCATGAATCTTACGGGGAAAGGCTGGTACTCTGCACCGGCTAATTCAGTTTTCCTACACTGCCTAGGATATTTTCCTAGGCGGTGGAATCAATGACAGACATGACGACTATTAATGGCGACCGGTGGCCTTGCCCCGAAAGCCCAGATAAAGTTCATGGCATTAGAGGTTACTTTGGCGAGGTTTGCGATGTCCCGCACGATCCGTTTTCACAAGTTTGGTCCGGCCGAGGTGCTCAAGTGCGAAGAGCATGAAGCCACGTTGCCCGCACCGGGCGAAGTGCAGGTGCGTGTCGAAGCGATTGGCATCAGTTGGTACGACATTCTCTGGCGGCAGAACCTGGCGTCTTCCCATGCTCGCTTGCCTTCGGGCCTTGGCCATGAAATGGCTGGCGTAGTCGTGGCGGTGGGCGAGGGTGTTGACGACTTGGCGGTGGGTGACAAGGTCGCCAGCTTCCCAGCCGAGAGCCCGAATGATTACCCGGTGTATGGCGAGCTGATTGTCCTGCCCCGTTCGGCCCTGACCCGTTATCCGGATATCTTGAGCCCGGTGGACGCGAGCGTGCATTACACGCCGCTGTTGATTGCCTACTTTGCCTACATCGACCTGGCGCGGGTCAAGCCCGGCCAGTTTGCCCTGGTCACGGATGCCAGCCATTGTGCCGGGCCTTCGTTTGTGCAACTGGGCAAGGCCCTGGGGGTGCGGGTGATTGCTGCCACCAAGTCGCCAGAAGAGCGCGAATACTTGCTGTCCCTGGGTGCCGAAAAGGTCATCGTCACCGAAGAGCAGGACTTGCTGATGCAGATCAACAAGTTCACCGATAACCGCGGTGTGGATGTGGTGTTCGACGGCCTCGGTGGCCCGCAGATGTCGCTGTTGGGCGATGTGCTGGCGCCACGTGGCAGCCTGGTGCTGTATGGCCTGCAAGGCGGTAACCAGACCCCTTTCCCGGCCTGCGCCGCGTTCCAGAAGAACATTCAGTTCTTTGTGCACTGCATCGGTAACTTCACCGGCAAGCCGGAGCTGGGCATTATCCAGGATCAGGCAGCGTTGCAACGGGCCCTGCGTGATATCAACCAACTGACTGCAGACGGTGTGCTGGTACCGCTCAAGACGCGGGTATTTCCGTTCAGCGAGTTTGTCGATGCCCATCGTTACATGGACGAATGCCCGTGCCGCGAGCGGGTGGCTTTGCAGGTTGAAGCTGTTTGATCTGTGGGAATGTTCGTAAACGGACATTTCGCCTGTGCTTGCCATGGGGCAAATACGCCATTTAGAAGGACAGGATCTACGTCCCTTGCTGATTCTTCTGCCGGGATTTTGTTCCCGCGAAACCTGCCTTTGATACCGCCGCTGCCCTGAATCCCAGAGCAGCGGCGTTTTACATGGGCACTGCGGTAAATGCCGGCTCACCAAACTGCACTGGTTTTTGCGCCGAGTCTGTATCTTCTAATCATCAAACAAGCGCTGATAATTGCCCGGTCACTTTCATCTCAAGGACTGAGCAATGATTGCAGAAAACAAATCAAAACATCGGCTCGCTGTAACTAACAAGTCGTCTTGTATACCGACCCAAGGACATAGGTCTGTAGAGAGAGCCTTTAAGTGCGCGCGAACTAAATCCAGACTCCTCCCCGCACTATATGTGTCAGATCCTTCTTTAATGTTTGAGTTAAAGGTTGGTAGGAAGTTGTAAGACGGATCCTAGGCTGGCCAGAGGGCCAGCGTAAGGGCTTTCTTCGGCCGGTGATGGCATCTTCGTCGGGATGTTCCAACTGGCGCTTTGTTGTGTGGTGCTAACATTTAGCTATCAGCCTTAATCGCAACAGGCGCCAACTCTAAGTAAACAGCAGCTCGGACAGGCACGCCTAACTGCTTGCCCGGAACTGACAGTTAACCTCAGGTAGTAAAGCTATGAGCGCTATTCACGAACAAGCCATGAACTATGTTTACCAGCAAGTGTTGCAACGGTTGCAGGGCCACTTCTCACGGGCGGAGCGCACCGCACTTCAGTTATTGATTCAGCGGTTGATTGTGGCGGCAGGGGGTATCGAGCAGATCGGCAACTACAAAGTACTGGTCGCCCATGGGGGCGGCAAAGGCAGCAGCTACGCACTGGCTTTCCTGCGTGCCGCGCAATTGACCATCGCCGGCCGTGCGCCGAGGAGTTTTCAATTACGTGTCGCAACCCTGCGCCATACGGGGATGACGCAAGCGGCGCTGGACAGCATTCATCGTGGCTACAGCGCGTTGTTTTTCCATGACGACCCAAGGGTCGAGTTATTGATGGTGGAAAACCAGGAGGTTTTGCCCTTCAACCACTTACGCCCGGCTTCCACAGCGGGTCAGGATATTGGCCGGCGCAACATGTTGATGGTCGGGCATATGAGTTCGGGGGATATCCGCGCCAGCTTGTGCAACGACGGCTACTTGTCCCTGGGGGATTTTTATCGCCGTATCACTGCATGGGACGGTGGGGTACACGTCCTGGTCAGCAGTGATTCGCCGCGCAAGCAGAGTCAATACCTGGCATGGCTGGTCAGGACTACCCGTGCAACGGACATGAAAGGTCACACCGGACGACCACTGGCGCTCAACGCCCTGTTCACCCACATGGATGATTGCAGCGCCGGCTATTACCGCAATGTCTATGGCGAACATTACGCAGCACAGGATGCCTGCTCCAAGGAGGTTCATCGTCACCTGGCTTACATCGGTGTGGCCGATCTGTTGTGCACAACGGGGCAGGACTGCACGGCATTGCTCAACGACTTCATGGGCTACAAGCAGGATGAGTTCGCTTTTCAGTTCAGTACTCCGGCCTACGCGAATCCGTTGCTGATGGCCCACTTGCATGGTCTGCACGCACAAGTGCTGCAGGGCCTTGACTATCAACAGGGGGTCACGCGGTTTATCGAGCAAGCCATCGGCTTCATGCGCCGTAAAAAAATTCCCGAGTTGCTGATTGCCCAAGCCGGGTCCAGGGACGGGCGCATGCTGGCGGCGACCTACGCTCGCGAGTTCTTCGGCCTTGAAGAAAGCCAGCTGGTATGCCTGTTGTTTTCACCATTCATCCAGCAAGGACAGCGCCTGGAGGCTTTCTTGCGCCGCTGTCATCCTGGCATGCTGGTGGCGCTGCCCGAACTGCACAAAGCCTTGGAGGGCAAGCCGTCGGCCGAATTGATCCAGCACTGGGTTGTCGATACCAGTGGGCTCCCCCTGGCGCTGCTGCAGCACCTGTACCAATCCCATGTTGCGGCCAATGCCGCCTGCATCAATAGCGAGGATCCGACCAGCGGGCCCCACGGCGTGCCAGGGCACTGAGGGTGCATGCGTTACGGCAGCCATTGCCCGGGCAGAAAACGTCATGAGGGAGGGAAAGCAGGCAGACTTCGCCTATCAGGCCGTCTATCGCTACATGATCAACCTGATCAACGAAGTGGGCACCGAGGCCAGGGTCAAGTTGCCGTCCTTGCGACACTTGGCAGAGCGTCTGAATGTATCGATTTCCACCATTCAATACGCCTACTCGCTCCTGGAAAAGGAGGGCAGGGTGTACTCGGTGGCCAAATCTGGTTACTACGCCTTGCCCATTGCCATCAACACACCGTGCTGCACCGCTGGGGATTTGCTGGAGCGCCTGTATGTCGGGGCGCGCAGGCCGGGGATGTTGGTACTCAGTGCCGATGAACCGGCGCAACTGCTGTCCCTGGACGGTCCTTTGCTGCAATTGGAGCGTGAGCTGGTGCGCCAGTACCCGCGCCAGTTGCAGCCCTATTCCCAGCCGTGTGGGATCTGGGAGCTGCGTGCGGCGCTGGCGGCACGTTATACCCAATCGCCGACACGTTGCTGGCAGGCGGATGATGTCTATATCGGCGCTGACCTGCGGGGAGTGCTGGCCATCCTGATCGAGGTGCTGGCACTCAAAGGTGCGGCAGTGTTGGTGGAGTCGCCGTGTGACTGGTTGATCCTGCGTCTGCTGCAAGACGCCGGAGTGCGGGTGATTGAGTGGCCGTGCAACGAGCAGGGCGGGCTTGACCTGGCTTATCTGGAACAGCAACTGCGTGCCGAGAGCGTGCAATTGGCATTGCTGTCCTCGACCCCGGGTCTGCCCACGGGCAAAGCCATGCCCCTGGCGGATCAGGTGCAGGTGGCAAGGTTGCTGGAGCAACATGGCTGCTGGCTGTTGGAGAACGACATTCAGGGTGGGTTGGAATTCGAGGCCCGTTCCTGCTACTTGCGCGATTGGGTGAATCCTGACCGGCTGATGGTATTTTCCACCTTCGAAAAAGTCATGGGTCCGGAAGCGCCCTACGGTTATCTGCTCTCGCGGCACCTGAGTACGCAGCTGCAGCGTCAATTCCTGTTGCGTGCGTTTCGTTTGTCGTCGATTCGCCAGCGGGCGATTGCCCGGCTGTACCACAACGGCCGCCTTGACCAGCACCTGCAGGCGTTGCGCAGCCTGCTCAAGGGGCACACGGCAGCGATGCAGGCGCGCCTGGTCGAGCATTTGGGCGAGCGTGTGACATACCGTGCGCCGCAGGCAGGCGCCACCCACTGGTTGCGCTCGACTGAGGCCGTCGATATGCGCCGGGTATTCCAGAGCATGCTGGCGCGCCAGGTAGTGATTGCTCCTGGCGAGTTGTTCAGCGTAAGCGGGTTGTACCAGCAGCATTTTCGCCTGAGCCATGTGGTCAGCAGTCATCACAGCCTGGACCTGGTGCTGGAGGAGTTGGCACGGGCACTCAAGCAGGGGCAGAACGGATGAATTGGCTGCGTGGGAAATATCGCGGGTTAATGTGGGATAGATACCGTCGCTTGGCGGTCGAAGTCCCAGTAAACTGCATTCTTTTTCCGAATCCTTCTTTTCAGAGGTTTTTGCATGACTCTCAGTCCTTTTGCGGGCAAACCGGCGCCGGCTCAATTGCTGGTGGACATCCCGCGACTGGTGACGGCCTATTACACCGGCCAGCCCGATGCAGCCATCTCCACTCAACGCGTGGCTTTTGGTACCTCCGGGCACCGTGGTAGCTCTTTTGACTTGAGCTTCAATGAATGGCACGTATTGGCCATCAGCCAGGCCATCTGCCTGTACCGCGAAGCGCAAGGCATCAATGGCCCGCTGTTTGTCGGCCTCGACACCCATGCGCTGTCCACGCCGGCGGGCGCTAGCGCCCTGGAAGTGCTGGCGGCCAACGGCGTGCATGTGATGCTCGCCGAAGGCGATGAATACACACCGACCCCGGCGATTTCCCACGCCATCATCTGCTACAACCGTGGCCGTACCAGCGGGTTGGCCGATGGCATTGTCATCACCCCGTCCCATAACCCGCCCCAGAGCGGCGGTTATAAATACAACCCGCCCAACGGCGGCCCGGCCGATACCCATGTCACCAAGTGGATCGAAGCCAAGGCCAACGAGCTTTTGGCGGCCAAGCTGGCCGGGGTCAAGCGCATCACTCATGCTCAGGCGTTGAAAGCTGACACGACCCATCGCCACGACTACCTCAATACCTACGTGGCCGACCTGATCAATGTCATCGACATGGACGCCATCCGTAGCGCCGACTTGCGCTTGGGCGTGGATCCATTGGGTGGAGCAGGGGTGCGCTACTGGTCGGCTATCGCCGAGCATTACCGTTTGAACCTGGAAGTGGTGAACACTGAGGTCGACCCGACTTTCCGCTTCATGAGCGTGGATTGGGACGGCCAGATTCGCATGGACCCGTCCTCCAGCTATGCGATGCAAGGCCTGATCGGACTCAAGGAGCGCTTCGACGTGGCGTTCGCCTGCGATCCGGACCACGACCGCCACGGCATCGTTACCCCCTCTGGCGGGCTGTTGGCGCCGAACAACTACCTGGCCGTGTCCATCGATTACCTGTTCCAGAACCGTCCCCATTGGCGCGCTGATGCTGGCGTGGGTAAAACCGTGGTCAGCAGTGGTTTGATCGACCGCGTGGCCGCGCGCATCGGCCGGCGCCTGTATGAAGTGCCGGTGGGCTTCAAATGGTTTGCGGACGGGCTGTTCGAAGGCTCCCTGGGCTTTGGCGGCGAAGAAAGCGCCGGGGCTTCGTTCCTGCGCAAGGACGGCAGCGTATGGAGCACTGATAAGGACGGCTTGATCCCGGCTTTGCTGGCCGCTGAAATGACCTCGCGCAAAGGCCAGGACCCTAGCCAGATCTACCGTGGCCTGACTGACGCCCTGGGCGAACCCTTCGCCATTCGTGTGGATGCCAAGGCCACGCCGGCGCAGAAAGCGCTGCTGGGCAAGTTGGCGCCGGAGCAGGTCACGTCCACGCAATTGGCCGGGGAGAGCATCCAGCAGATCCTCAGCCATGCGCCAGGTAACGACCAGGCGATTGGCGGGCTGAAAGTCATGACTGAAAACGGCTGGTTCGCCGCGCGGCCATCGGGCACCGAGGATATCTACAAGATCTATGCCGAGAGCTTTATTGGCGAAGATCACCTCAAGCGCCTGGTGGAAGAGGCGCAGGTGTTGGTGGATGGTGCGATCACCAGCCAGCCGTAAAAACTGTGGATCCGGGATTTCAGTCTGAATGAAGATCAAAGGTGGGAGCTGTCGAGCCCCGGCGAGGCTGCGATAGCGG
>NZ_JAHIDY010000047.1:0-41015 GCF_018732265.1 Pseudomonas sp. TAE6080 | reverse complement strand
TCCACCGCTATCGCAGCCTCGCCGGGGCTCGACAGCTCCCACATTTGATCTTCATTGCCTTGGCAGGTCGGTGCTGACTATGCCAATGACACTTTTGAAGTAAGCCGCTCCGGGCTCTTTCCTGATAATCGAGCGATCACTGACGAAATGCCGAGGCCCCGCCATGACGCGTTCATCTACCGAACAGGTCCCGCCGCAAACCCTGAGAAAAGTCATTGTCGCCGCCGGTATCGGCAATTTTGTCGAGTGGTTCGACTTCGCCGTGTATGGCTTTCTCGCCACCACCATCGCCCAACAGTTTTTCCCCAGCGGTGATGCCAGTGCGGCGCTGCTCAAGACATTCGCGGTGTTTGCCGTGGCCTTTGCCTTTCGGCCCCTGGGTGGGATTTTCTTCGGCATGCTGGGCGATCGCATTGGCCGCAAGCGCACCCTGGCGATGACGATTTTGTTGATGGCCGGGGCGACGACCTTGATCGGCCTGCTGCCCACCTATGCCGCGATTGGGGTCACGGCGCCGATCCTGCTGTCGCTGATCCGCTGCGCCCAGGGCTTTTCCGCCGGCGGTGAATACGCCGGGGCCTGCGCCTATCTGATGGAGCACGCGCCCAGCGACAAACGGGCGTGGTACGGCAGCTTTATCCCGGTGTCGACCTTTGCCGCCTTCGCCTCGGCGGCGGTGGTGGCCTATGCGCTGGAAGCCTCGCTGTCAGCCGAGGCCATGGGCAGTTGGGGCTGGCGCCTGCCGTTCCTGATCGCCGCGCCACTGGGCCTGGTGGGCCTGTACCTGCGCTGGCGGCTGGATGAAACCCCGGCGTTCCAGGCGGTAAAGCAAGAGCATGCCGTGGCCCACTCGCCGCTCAAGGAAACCCTGCGCAACCATGGCGCAGCGATCTGCTGCCTGGGCGCCTTTGTGTCGCTGACGGCGCTGTCGTTTTATATGTTCACCACCTACTTTGCCACGTACCTGCAAGTGGCCGGTGGCCTGAGCCGAGCGACAGCGCTGCTGGTGTCGCTGATTGCGCTGATCTTCGCCGCGGCGATATGCCCGGCAGCCGGCTGGTATTCCGACCGCGTCGGGCGGCGCGTCACGGTGATGACCGCCTGCGGGCTGTTGATGGTGGTGGTGTATCCGTCGTTCCTGATGGCCAGTTCCGGCTCGTTTGCCGCGTCCATCGTCGGCGTGATGCTGCTGGCGGTGGGGGCGGTGTTGTGTGGCGTGGTCACGGCCGCCCTGCTCTCGGAAACCTTTCCGACCCGCACGCGCTACACCGCCTCGGCGATCACCTACAACATGGCCTATACGATCTTCGGCGGCACTGCGCCACTGGTGGCAACGTGGCTGATCAGCACCACCGGCAGCAACCTGTCACCGGCGTTTTACCTGATTGCCGTGGCCTTGCTCGCACTGGCCGGTGGCCTGGCCCTGCCGGAAACCTCGCGCATTTCCCTGCACGAGGCCTGACAAACGACGAACCTTTCTTGCGCAAACACCGTCCGAGCTAGGGCACTGATGCTTTTCGCCCGCTCGGAGGTTTGTGTTTGAAAGCTGCCATCGTCAAAAAGTACCGGCTGATTATCAAGACCATGGGGTATGTAGGCTGGGCATTGTTCTGGCTGCTGCTCTGGGACATTGCGGTCACCGTGGACTTCATGCTGTTCCTCAACGCCAAGATCAACCTGCCGCTGATGCCCCTGACGCTACTCGGTTCGGCGCTGGTGGTGCTGATCAGTTTTCGCAACACCAGCGCCTACAACCGCTGGTGGGAAGCGCGCACGCTATGGGGCTCGATGGTCAACAATTCGCGCAGTTTTGCGCGGCAGGTGCTGACGTTGCTCGATGACCCCGACAGCGAGGTCAACCCGATCAAGTCGACCCTGCTGCGCCGCCACGTGGCCTATGTGAATTGCCTGGCCGCGCACCTGCGGGGTGAGCCGTGCCCGGAGGAAGTGCGGGCGTTTATTCCCATGGATGAGTTCGCGCGCAACGGTGCCACCAACAACTTTGCCAACGACATCCTCACCGGCTCTGCCGCCTTACTGGCCCGGGAGTACAAGGCCGGGCGCCTGGACAGCATTCGCCTGGCGCGGCTCGAATCCACCATGGTCGAGTTGTCCAACAGCCAGGGCGGCATGGAACGCATCGCCAATACACCACTGCCCTACCCGTATGTGTATTTTCCACGGCTGTTTATTTCGCTGTTCTGCCTGATCGTGCCGGTGGGGCTGGTGGAGTCCCTGGGCTGGTTCACCCCACTGGCCTCGACGGTGGTGGGGTTCATGCTGCTGGCCATCGAACGCATCGGCACCGACCTGCAAAGCCCGTTTCGCTCCAGCGAGCACCAGATCCAGACCGAAGCCATCTGCGAAACCATCGAGAAAAACCTGCAGTCGATGCAGCGTGATTCGCTGGATGAGGGGCGCAATAGCTGACGCCTCTTGCCACAGGGTATGTGGCTGCCATTAAAAAGCCTGCATGTTACGAGGATCAATGAGCAACGTGCGCAGACCCTGTAAGCAGGACCAGCGCCCAGGCGGCCAGGTACAGACCCACTCCAAACACCCCATGGGCCAGCGTGCTGCGCAACCGCGCAGTATTAGGCCTGGGGGTTCTGGACGCCGCGATGCCGGCCCCCATCGCCGGTTGCAAAACGAAGAACGGCGCGACCACTGACAGCACACCAAAGGCCAGGGCCGGCAGCAATGTCGGCTGTCGCGCCCATTCAAGCCCCACCATCAACAGCAGCAATGCCGCAAAGAACACCCCGATCAGGTAATGGGTGACCCAACCCAACAATCCCTCCCCCGGCACCGCTGATGATTGGGCGATCCCCGCATGCATCCAGCGCCCACGCGGCAGGTGGCCGACCCAGCGACCGACCATGGAAAAATCCAGGGACGGCACGCCAAGGCAACGCTTGAGCAACAATGCCCAAAGATCCATAACCAGGGTCGCACCGGCCCCGATAACCACCGAATACCCAACAAACTCAAGCATGCCGCGCTTCCTTCTGATCGTGGACGGTGAACGCAGCAGAGAGGCTTAGGCGTCACCCAGACAAACATTCAATTAATTGATTGAATGTTTGGCCGATGCTAGGATCTTTGCCATGAAACCGTCAAGCCCCCTATTCCCCGCCGATCACTTCACCGCCCTGGCAGACATCGCCCGGACCCTGGGCCATGCCCATCGTCTGGCGTTGCTTGAACACATTGCCCAGGAAGAACGCTCTGTCGAACAACTGGCGCAACTGTCCGGCGTGTCTGTCGCCAATGCCTCGCAGCATTTGCAGCAACTCAAGCGCGCGGGCATCGTGCAGACGCGTCGCGATGGCAAACGTGTGCTGTACAGCCTGGGGGCCGGGCCGGTGGCACCTTTGCTGGAAGCATTGCGGGGCTTCCTGGCGTTCCAGCATGCCGAGATACGCGAGGTCGCCCTCGACAGTCTTTCGCGACGTGACCGCCTGGAGGGCATCTCCATCGAGGAGCTGCTGATGCAGATGCAAAGCCAGAGCGTGGTGCTGCTGGATGTGCGCCCCGAAGATGAGTTCGCTTCAGGGCACTTGCCCGGTGCGCTCAACATCCCGGCGCAGGCCCTGCAACAGCGTTTGGCCGAGCTGCCCAAAGGCAAGCACGTGGTCGCCTACTGCCGCGGGCCTTATTGCGTACTGTCCACCGATGCCATCAACACCTTGCACGCCCATGGCTTACCCGCGCGCCGGCTGCGTGCCGGGTTTGACGACTGGAAAGCGGCCGGACTGAGTGTCGAACAACCCCCTGCAAGACTGGAAAAATGATCCGACTCCTGGAACCCAAAGACCTCGACTGCGTCCTGCAAATCTGGCTGGATGCCTCGCTCATCGCCCACGACTTTATCGACCCCGCCTTCTGGCAATCGCAGGTCGAGAACATGCGCAACCTGTATATCCCGGCCTCACAAACCTACGTCATGGAGCGCGATTCAAGGGTCGTGGGTTTCTACTCGCTGCTCGATAACCAGATGGCCGCGCTGTTTGTCGCCCCCGACTGCCAGGGCCAGGGCATCGGTAAACGCTTGATGGCTCACGCCAGGACGCAGCGCCCCGTGCTGACCCTGGCGGTGTATAAAAACAACACCGCCAGTTGCCAGTTCTACCTGTCGCAAGGGTTTGTAGTCACCCATGAACAGGTCGATGAACACAGCGGCCAAGTGGAATATTGGATGAGCAGTGGCGCCTGCGCGCCTCAGTAATCCATCATCACCACCATCACTTCAGCGTCCGCCTCGCTTTCCGCCAGGTAGATATGACCGATGCCGCTGTTGAAATAAGCGGTTTCGCGGCAGCCAATGCTGATGGACTCGCCCGTTTCGAATTGAATCCGCACCCGTCCGGACAGCACCACCGCAAACTCCTGGCCGGGATGGCGGATGTAGTCGTCGAACTGGGTCAGTTCACGGGCGAAGATGCGCGCGTACATCGGCGTCATGCGCCGCCCGGGGAAGTCCCCTGCCATCGGGTGGTAATCATAATTGCCCGTGCTGTAGCCCGCCGCGCTATCAATGGCGGTGCTGACCACTGTGGGCTGCAGCAGGTTCGCCAGCGCCTTCACCGGGCTGAATAACTGCGCAATATCCACACCCAGCGCACGCGCCGCTGCCGCCAGCTTTTCGTAGCTCACCGAGACCTGCGCCAACTCCATCTTCGACAGGGTCGACAGCGCCACGCCCGAACGCTCGGACAACTGCTTGAGCGTCAGCTTCTGGTCTTTGCGGATCCCCCGCAAACGCGCGCCGACCTGGCTGCGATCTATCAGCGGATGGTCCGGGGAACACGAAGCGGGCGCTGTCTGATCGGAACTCATGCGGGCTCTCTGTCGTACAAAAAACGGTGCGGGGATTAGGGCCGGAATATTAACCCACGACGAAGGCTTGACTGGAAAATTCTCATATTCTACATTTCTCTTATGTGAGAATTATCAAAAACGAGAAAACTTCATTCGCACACACAAGGGACGTCGGCATGCAGGACAGTGATTGTTTCGATTTCGCCATCATCGGCGGCGGCATTGCGGGCGCGTCACTGGCCTATCGCCTGGCCGGCGAAGCCAGTGTGGTGGTGCTCGAACGTGAGAGCCAGCCGGGGTATCACGCTACCGGGCGGTCTGCCGCCATGTTCATGGAAACCTACGGCACTGCGCAGATTCAAGCGCTGACCCGCGCCAGCCGGGCCTTCTACGAGCAACCACCGGCAGGCTTTACCGAGCACGCGCTGCTGGAGCCACGCGGCTGCCTGTATGTGGCCAGTCACGAGCAGCAGTCGTTACTGCAAAAAACCTTCGACAGTCATCAGGCAAACACGGCCAATGTTTCGCTGATTGATCGCGAACAGGCGCTGGCATTGGTGCCTTGCCTGCGTCCGGAAATCATCGCCGGCGCCATGCTTGAAACCGAGGCCCGCGACCTTGATGTGCATGCGCTGCATCAGGGTTTCCTGCGGGCCATGCGTCGTGCCGGGGGTGTCTTGCAGTGTGACGCGCAGTTGAGCACCGCCATCCGCCAGGGCCGGCATTGGCTGCTGACACTTACCGACGGCCGACAATTGCGGGCCCGCAACCTGGTCAACGCCGCTGGCGCCTGGGCCGATCAGGTGGCGCAACAATGCGGCGTAGCACCGATCGGCCTGCAACCCTGTCGGCGTACCGCCTTTACCTTCGACGGCCCCGAAGGCCTGGACTTTTCACGCTGGCCCGCCGTTATCGGCATCGATGAAAGCTTTTACTTCAAACCCGACGCCGGCCAACTGCTGGGCTCACCGGCCAACGCCGACCCGGTCCCGCCACAAGACGTGATGCCCGAAGAGCTGGATATCGCCACCGGGATTTATCACATCGAAGCCGTCACCTCCCTGAGCATTCGGCGGCCACGCCACAGCTGGGCCGGCCTGCGCTCGTTCGTGGCCGATGGCGATCTGGTGGTGGGCTGGGACGAGCGCTGTGAAGGCTTCTTCTGGCTCGCTGCCCAAGGCGGTTATGGCATTCAGTCGGCGGCCGGGGTCTCGCAACTGGCCTATGCCCTATTGCTCGATCAACCCTTGCCTGAGGCGCTGCGGCGCCAGGGCGTCGACCCCCAGCGCCTGGCTCCCGCCCGCTTGCGCTGATCATTCACTCTGCCGAGGTTCCCTGTCATGCCAGAAAGTCTCCAGCGTTATCCCAGCCACCTGCCCTACCCGTTTTCCAAAGCCATTCGGGTGGGCGATCTGTTGTACCTCTCCGGGCAAGTGCCCATGGACCCGAAAGGTGAAGTGGTACGCGGCGATATCCAGCTGCAAACCGAAGCCGTCATGAGCCGCATCGGTGAAACCCTCGCCGAATGCGGCGTGGGGTTTGACCAAGTGGTAAAGGCTACGGTGTGGCTGTCGGACATGCAGCACTTCGCCGGTTTCAACGAGGTGTATGCGCGCTACTTCAAACAAGGTTTCCCGGTGCGCTCCACCGTCGGGGCGCAACTGGCGCTGGGGGTCGATGTAGAAATCGAAGTCCAGGCCTGGGTGGGCCCGCCAACCCGCTGATACCTGGCGCAACGCGTTTCATTGAGGTGTTTCACAAGCCAGCTCGCACGCCCCTTAACAACAACAATTCAAGGGAAGTCGTCATGAAAGAAAGTCTGAAGATTGCCGGTGCATTTGTCGGTGTGATCGTCGGTGCGGGGTTCGCCTCGGGCCGGGAACTGTTGCTGATGTTCGTCGATTTCGGCGTGTGGGGATTACTCGGTGCGGTGCTCAGCGCCGTACTGTTCACCTTCCTCGGCATGGCGCTGGCGGGCATGGGAAGCCGCCTGCGCGCCACCTCCCATAAAGATGTGGTGTATGCACTGTGCGGGCGCCACCTGGGGGTGTTGGTCGACCTGATGATCACCTTTTTCATGTTTGCGGTCACCGTGGTCATGCTGGCGGGCGGCGGGGCATTGCTGGAACAACAGTTCGGCATCCCGGCCACACTGGGCAGCGTGGCGGTCACCCTGGTGGTGATCGTTATCGTGTGCCTGGACGTGCACAAGGTCATCGGCCTGATCGGCTCGGTCACGCCGTTTTTGATCCTCACAGCCGTCGGTGTAGCGCTCTACGGCGTTGCCACCCGTGGCCAGGGCTTCGCAGAGCTGGATCAACTGGCCAGCCGCCAGAGTGCCGGTGCCAGCCATTGGCTGCTCGGTGCATTGCTGTACGTGTCCTATAACATCGTGGCCGGCGTACCGATCCTGGCGATCATGGGCGGCGCGGCGAAAAGCGAAAAACAGGCGGTCTGGGGCGGGATTCTCGGCGGCGCCATATTAGGCCTGCTGATGCTGGTGATGAGCCTGGGACTGTTGTCGCGCCTGGACAGCGTGGCGGATCTGCCGATGCCAATGCTGTCCATCGCCAGCGAAGTCTCTCCGGCCCTCGGGCTGCTGATGGCGGTGATTATCTTCCTGATGATCCTCAACACCGCCGTCGGCACCTTGTACTCTTTCTCGGCCCGCCTGCTGCCACCCGGCACCCGCACATTCCGTATCGGTTCGGCCGCCTTCGCGGTGCTGGCCTTTGCCGGCAGTCTGATCGGTTTTATCAGCCTGGTCGGCCAGGTGTATCCGCTGTTTGGCTACCTGGGTTTCTTGCTGATCGCCGCCGTGTTGATTGGCTGGTTGCGCCTCGGGCGCCTTGCCGGGGCAACGGGCTAAACCCAAGGCTGGTGACTGGTCACGCAGTGAATGCCACCGCCGCCGGCCGCAATAGCGTCGATATCCAACTGCACCACCTTGCGTCCCGGATAGAGCCGGGACAACAGGTCGAACGCCTTGCGGTCGGCAGCTTTGTCGCCAAACTGCGGCGCGATCACGGCGCCATTGACCACGAAATAGTTGATGTAACCCGCCGCATAATCCGGGTTGTCACGGCTAAAGCGGTTGCTGCGTGGGTTGAGCGGCGGCGACACGGTGTGTACTTGCAATGGCCGGCCATCGGCATCGCTGGCCTGCTTGAGAATGTCCAAGTGGGCCAAGGTGACTTTGTGGTCGTAGGACTCAGGGTCGGTGTCCAGGTTGGCGATGACCACGCCCGGCGTGACAAAACGTGCGTAAAAGTCGACATGGGCGTCGGTAATGTCCTTGCCCTTGATGCCCGGCAACCAGATGATCTTGCGCAAGCCCAGCCGGGCTTTCAGTTCGGCCTCCACATCGGCCTTGCTCCAGCCAGGGTTGCGGTTGGTATTGATCCAGCTGCTTTCAGTCATGATCCCGGTGCCATGACCGTCCACTTCGATGGCACCGCCCTCGCCCACCCGTTCGCTGCGGATATAGGTTGCGCCTGCCAGCTCGGCAACGTGAGCTGCCAGTTCGGCATCGTCGGCGTGCTGCTGCTTGTTGCCCCAGCCGTTGAAGTTGAAGTCCACCGCGCCCAACTGGCCCTGGTCATCCACGACAAAGTTGGCGCTGGTGTCACGCATCCAGATGTCATCCAGTTCGGCGTGGACGAAAGTGATATTGCGGGTGCCGCATTTTTCCTCGGCCAGCTCGCGCTCCTCTTCGCGGCAGAACACCGTCACCGGCTCGTACTCGGCAATGGCCCGGGCGATACGGCCCAGGGCGTCCTGCACAGCGGGAGTGAAGTCTTCGTGAATCGCCTCCTGGGCGCCAAAAGCGATAAAGGCGCGCTGGTGTTTCTCGCCCTCATCGGGCATGAACCAGCGGCCCTGGAGCGCCGCCTGCACGGGCAAGCCCATGGACGCGACGGCGCCCAGGCTGGCCACCATCGCGGCCTGTTTGATGAATTGGCGACGTGTGCTCATGTGTACCTCTGTGTGAACCTTCATTGACCGATGGCCGTCTTGAATTTAGTCCAAACCCGCATGCGTGCACGCATGTCGGCCTGGGGAATGTCCTGCCCGGCCACCAGCCGCTTGAACGTGGCGTCGTCCGGGTAAATCTGTGGGTTGTTGCCCATGGCCGGCTCAACGCTGGCGCGGGCCTTGGCATTGGCCGTGGGGTAGCCGGTGAAATTACTGATGGCCGCCATGTTCTCTGGGCGCATAACAAAGTTGATGAACGCGTAGGCGTATTCCGGATGCCGCGCATCCACAGGAATGGCCATGGTGTCCATCCACACCGTCGTGCCCTCGCGAGGGATGTGGTACTGGAACTGGGCTTTTTTACCCGCCGCATCGGCCGCCCGTTGCGCCTGGGTCATGTCGCCGCTGTAGCCCAGGGACAGGCACAGGTTGCCATTGACCAGGTCGCTCACCGGCTGCGACTGGAACTTGCGGATAGAGGGCCGCAGCTTGAGTAGCAGTTCGCTGGCCGCCGTCAGGTCCTCGGGCTTGGCACTGCGCGGCTCGCGCCCCAGGTAGATGAGCACGACGGCCAGCACTTCATCCGGCGAGTCGATCAACGAGATACCGCAGTCGGCAAATTGGCGGGCCAGCTCTGGCTTGAACAACAGGTCCAGGCTGTTGACCGGCGCATTCGGCATGCGTTGTAGGATCTGCTCCGCGTTATAGGTCAGGCCAATCGTGCCCCAGGTGTAAGGCACAGTAGCCTGATTGGAGGCTCGATAATGACTGCGCAGCTGTTGCAGGCCCGGCTCGATATCATCCAGCGCCTCAAGCTTTGCCGGATCCAGCAGTTGCAGACTGCCGGCACGCATCAGGCGCTCGCCCACGGTGTCGCCGGGGAAGATCAGGTCGTAGCCACTGCCACCGGCCATCAACTTGGCCTCCAGGGTCTCGCTGCCATCCATCACGTCGTAGATCACCTGGATCCCGGTTTCGGCGGTGAAACGGGCCAGGGTGTCTTCGGCAAAATAGTCGGCCCAGTTGTACAGGCGCAGGATCTTTTCGTCGGCCTGTACCGTCGGGATGACGATGCTCAGGGCCAGGGTGCAGTGGATCAGCTTCATGTCATACCCCTTGGGTCTGCCAGCGTGGGTGCAGGTGGCGACCGTCCTGGGTCAGCAAGCCGCCATACATGTCCGGGCGGCGGTCACGGTAGATGCCCCAGGTCAGGCGCTCTTCGGCCATGGCCGCCAAGTCCAACTGCTGAACCAGCACACCGCTGCTGTCACGGTCGGCCTCGGCCAGCAGCGCGCCTTTGTGATTGCAGATAAACGACGAGCCGTAGAAGTCCATCTGCAAGCTCGCATCGGTGGTCGCCACTTCCCGGCCGACACGATTGGCCGCCACCACCGGCAGCAGATTCGCGGCAGCATGCCCGCGCATTGCCATCTGCCAATGGTCACGGGAATCCAGGCTGGCACAACCGGGCTCGGAACCGATAGCAGTGGGAAACAGCAACACCTCAGCCCCCAGCAACGCCAGGCAACGTGCGGTCTCGGGGAACCACTGGTCCCAGCAGATGCCCACGCCGAGGCGGCCGAACGCGGTGTCCCAGACCTTGAAGCCGGTGTCGCCGGGGCTGAAATATTCCTTCTCCTGATAGCCGATGGCATTGGGGATATGGGTCTTGCGATACACCCCCAGCAACTGACCGTCGGCATCGGCCACGCTCAATGAATTGAAGTAGGCATTGCCGGCCTTTTCGAACCAGCTCAACGGCAGCACCACTCCCAGTTCTTTGGCCAGCGCGGCGAAGCGCTTGAGCACCACGCTGTGGCGGTACTCCTCGGCCAGAGCCAAATGTTTGTGCTGTTGTTCGATGCAGAAATACGGCGTGGCGAACAGTTCTTGCAGCAGGATGACCTGGGCACCCTGGGCCGCCGCTTCACGCACCAGTCGCTCGGTTTGATCAAGGTTGTGCTGCAAGTCCCAGGTGCAGGGCATCTGGGTAGTGGCGATGCTCAACAGCGTCATGGCATCACCCCTGTACCGGCCAGGCCGGCTGTTGCTGGGTGATGCAATGCACACCGCCGCCGCCATGGGCCAGGTGATTGATGCGCACCGGCACCACCACACGATCTGGGAATGCCTGGGCCAGCACATCAGCCGCCACTTGATCCGCCGCGATGCCATAGGCCGGCATGATGATCGCGCCGTTGGCAATATAGAAGTTGGTGTAGGACGCGCAAAACACCTCGGCGTCGGCATCCACTGCCTCGCTGGCTTCATAGAGTTCGATCAACTCGAACCGGCGGCCCTGGGCATCGGTGGCCAACTCCAGGGCGCGGCGGTTTTCCCTGGCCACCTCGGCGTACACCGAGCCCTGATCATGGGTGGCGTCGACCAGCAACACGCCAGGTCGGGCAAAGGCACATACGCCATCGACATGGCCATCGGTCATGTCCCCGGTGACATACTGCGGATCCCCCGGCAGCCAGATGGTTTTTGTCACCCCCAGCCAGCGCGCAAAGATCGCCTCCATCTCGGCTTTGCTCATGCCCGGGTTGCGGTTGGGGTTGAGCAACACCGACTCGGTGGTGATCAGCGTGCCCTCACCGTCCACATGAATCGCCCCGCCTTCATTGCTCAACGGCGTGCCGAAACAAGGCAGGCCCAAATGGTTAAGGGTACGCCGGGCCAGGCCCTCATCCAGGTCGTGGGCCGACTTGCCGCCCCACGCGTTGAAACGCCAACTGACACCGGCCAGGCCCAGTTGCGGGTGGCCAATGAAACTGGGGCCGGAGTCGCGGCACCAACTGTCGTTGACCGCCAGCGCGATCAGTTCAATGTTGGGGCCGCACAGGGCTTGGGCACTGTCGAGTGCAGACGGGTCAACCACCAGTTTCACCGGCTCGAAGCGTGCGATGGCATTGGCGACCCGGGCAAAATCCTCCTGCACCTGGGCCAGGGTCACGCGCCACCCGGATTCCCAGAGCGCCTGGTTATGGGGCCAGACCATCCAGGTCGCGGCATGCCGGGCCCATTCCGCCGGCATCCACCAGCCGCTGTGTGGCATCTCGTTATGCAGCATGAAAACCCCCTTCTGAGTTAAGCCTTTGTGTTCACCAAAAACGGCGTACACGCTATGGGGATCCATGCTACGTTTGGCCAAACCGCCAAACAAACGATGGATTTTGCTGGAAAATGATTAGAAAAACTTATCAGCATGCTTAAGCACTGGCCGCCCCTGGGGGCACTGCGTGGCTTTGAAGCGGCCGCGCGGCTGGGCAGTTTTCATAAGGCTGCCAACGAACTGCACCTGACCCAATCGGCCATCAGCCAGCAGATCCGCAGCCTGGAAGCGTACCTGGAACAGCCGTTGTTCTTTCGCAATGGGCGCAGCGTCGCCCTGACCGATGCCGGCCATGATTTCCTCAGCACCACCCAGGCCCTGTTGCAGCAACTGTCGGTGGGCGTGCGTCGACTGGGGCAGTACCGCAAGGCCAATCAACTGGTGCTCAACACCACGCCCGCCTTTGCCCGCCACTGGTTACTGCCGCGCCTGGGGGATTTTCGCCGGCGCCATCCGGACGTGGACTTATGGCTGTTCAGCACCGATGAAGTGCCGGACATGGCCACCCAGACCATCGACCTTGCCGTGCGCGATGACATCAGCGCCCAGGCCGAGTGCAGCTTCAAAGTGCTGCATGCCGACCGCCTGTATCCCGCCGCCCATCCCAGCGTACTGACCCTGCCCCGCGAACAGCGCACGACCCTGCACGGCGAGCGGGAAATGGACTGGAGCCATTGGGCGGTGGAGGCCGGGATCGATGTCGGCCAGCAGGACCAGGGCCTGAATTTCTCCGACCCCGGCCTGTTGCTGGACGCGGCCTGCGGCGGCCTGGGCATCGCGCTGGTCAGCCAATTGCTGAGCCAGCACGCGCGGGACAATGGCCTGCTGCAACCTTTGGTCGAAGCGACCATTCGCGGCCCCAACTGGGCCTTGCTGACCCACCGTGACAGCGAAAACGACCCATTGGCGCGCAGCTTCAGCCAGTGGCTGATAGGCAACCTGACGCCTGGAGGCTCGGATGAGTGAGGGGCTGGAAGATATTCTGAGCGAACGGCTGGCGGTGATCTTTTGTGGGATCAACCCCGGCATGCTCGCCGCTGCCCAAGGCCATCACTTCGCCGGGCGCGGCAACCGCTTCTGGCGCACCCTGCACCTGGCCGGGTTTACCCCGCATCAAGTGCCCCCCGAGGAGGATCGGACGATCTTGCAGTACGGCTGCGGGCTGACCACGGTGGTAGAGCGGCCAACGGCGCGGGCGGATCAGTTATCGCTGGATGAGTTCAAGGCGGCGGCCGAAGGGTTTGAACACAAGATCCGCCGCAACGCCCCGCGCTATGTGGCGTTTCTGGGCAAGGCGGGGTATTGCGCGTTGTCGGGCCAGCGGGAGGTCGCCTGGGGACTTCAATCCGGGACACTGGGGGATGCTGCGGTGTGGGTACTGCCTAATCCCAGTGGCAGAAACCTCGCATTTACGCTGGACCAACTGGTGGATGCCTACCGTCAGTTGCGCCAGGCAATGGGTCGCAGATAACCAACATCTCTCACAAAAGGGGTCGCCTTGATAACGCCGCTTTACCTGAAAGAGGCCGGTGCAAAGTTCCCATAGACACACCTCAATATGTAACATTTTATGCCAAAAACGTTTTTAGCATAAATTCTCAAATAGTATCTGTTCTCATTTTAATAATTGAGAATAGTTCCCATGCGCGCCGACACCCCCCCTCCGCTCCCACAGCGTCACCTTCTGGCTTCTACCATCAGCGTTGCCATCGCCTCGTCTTCCGGCTTTGCTATCGCCGCCGAAGGCCAGAAGGCCTTGCAATTGGATAGCATCAAGATCGAAGCCGCGCGCAAAGACTCCAGGACCGAGCACTCGGCGTCGAGTAAATATGTGGCTCCGCTACTCGATACGCCGCAAACCATCACCGTGGTGTCGCCTAAAGTGATTCAGGAGCAACAGGCACTGAGCCTGCGCCAGGTGCTGTCCAACGTGTCCGGCATTACCTTCAATGCCGGTGAAGGGGGTGGCGGTTCTGGGGACAGCATTAACATCCGCGGCTTCTCTGCCAACAGCAACATCCAGATCGATGGCCTGCGCGACAGTGCGCAAACCAGCCGCACCGATACGTTCAACGTCGAACAAGTGGAAGTGATCAAAGGCCCCAACTCGGTATTCGGCGGTGCCGGCACCACAGGCGGCAGCATCAATATCATCAGTAAACAGCCTCAGGATCAGGCATTCACCCGCCTTGGCGGCAGTATCGGCACCGACAACTACTACCGTCTGACACTGGACACCAACCAGCCGCTTGAGGGTGTGGGCGACAACAGCGCGGTGCGCCTCAACCTGATGGGGCATCAGAACGATGTCGCCGGCCGTGAAGAGATCGATCGGGAACGCTGGGGGATCGCGCCGTCGCTGCGGTTGGGCTTCAACGAATCTACAAGCCTTACCCTCAGTGCATTTCACCAAGTCGATGACAATTTGCCGGACTACGGCGTCCCGGCGCTCGACGGCAAACGTTTGTCCGGCGTTGACCGCGATGCTTACTTCGGCTGGAAGAATCTCGACAAGGAGAAGCTCGAACAAAGCGCCTTCACCGCCAACTTTGAACATGACTTCAACGACAACCTGCGCCTGCAAAACCTCACACGCTACAGCCGTACTGACCGCGATACCATCGTGTCGGCCTCGCACGTCAACACCGGCGGCGTGCCAGCGGGCCGCTACCGCCCGGCTGGCCCACAAGCTTATGGACGTGATGCCATCACCGAAATGTGGATCAACCAAACCAACCTGATCAGCAACTTTCAACTTGCCGGAATGCGCCATGACCTGGTGACCGGTGTTGAAATCTCCCGTGAAACCCTGGACCTGAAAACCTACAACCACGGCCTCGGTACCTCTTTGTACCCCGGCAACGGTTATGACCTGGGCAACCCGCCTGGCCACTGGAGTGGCCCGGTCAACAAAACCACCAGCGGTTACACCGAAACCAAACTGACCGACAAAGCGTTGTACCTGTTCGACTCCATCGCCCTGCATGAGCAATGGGACCTCAACCTGGGCCTGCGTTACGACAAGATCGAAGGCCGGGCAAACGGATACACAGGCACCCACGTAAAAACCTCCAGCCTATCCTCCACCGACGAAAAACTGAGTGCCCGCACCGGCCTGGTGTACAAGCCGACCGAGAACGGGCGCTTCTATGTTGCCTGGGGCAACTCTTTCAACCCATCGGCAGAAAACCTGGCATCAAACGGCGGCGGCTTGAGTGCGGCGACCGAAAACCTGGCGCCGGAGAAAAATGAGACCTGGGAGCTGGGTACCAAATGGGAACTGTTGGACAAACGCGTGGAACTGGATGCCGCACTGTTTCGTGTCGAAAAAACCAACGCTCGCGAAACGATGTCTGACGGCTCCACCCAGTTGGCCGGCAAACAACGCGTGCAAGGCTTCGAACTCGGCGTGACCGGTCGCGTCACTGAACTGTGGGATGTGTTCGCCAACTACACCTTCCTCGACAGCGAAACCCTGGATGCCGCCAACACGCCAGCCGGTAATGATCGCAAAGGCCAAGCCCTGGGAAATACGCCACCGCACTCATTCAACCTGTGGACAACCTATGAACTGCCGGCTGGCTGGTCTGTCGGTTATGGTGCGCGGTATGCCAGCAAACGAAATGTGACCTCCAGCACCACCGCCAAGCTGGATGCCTTCTGGGTGCACAACGCGATGGTGGGTTATCAGGTCAACGACGATTTGGAGCTGCAGTTGAACGTCAATAACCTGTTCAACAAGGACTATGTCGAGCGAGTACGCCAGCAGAACGGCAACGCTGCACGCTCCTCCGCTATTGAATATGGCGATGCGCGCTCAGCGATTGTTTCGGCGACCTACTCGTTCTGATCAGAACCATTCATACCCCCGCTCACGCGGGGGCTCGGGCCAGGCACGCCGCCTACGCCCGCTCGGAAAGCGGAACACTGCTGGGCAGCAGGCTCAGGACATAAGCCACTCGTGATGCACTGCCCAGGTTCACGATGAAGGTGAACGGCGAGTCGGTGAATTCAAAAATCAGGTTGAAGGTGCCATAGGCGCTGCGCGTGTCCACCAGCAAAATATCGTGAAACATGCGCTGCTTTTGCCGAAAAACCCGATAAATCAACTGCTGACCATCAAGGCGAAACATCGGGTTAAGACTATTGGAAGCCACAGCCACCCAAGGAACACGCCTCAACCCGGTAAAAGTCGCCAACACTGGAATCGCCTTACCATCAAGACCCGTGCCAAGGGCGTAGGCAGGCGCTGCCGACTTGGGTTTTCGTAGCTTTTTAAACAGCCAGTACATGAACCAAAACGACAAGCCCTGGGCGATGATCACCATTGCGCCGAAAGCTAACTCTACCCAACTGAAACTCATGAATTTTTCCTTGGGCAGTCAGCACCGAAGGTATTGCGGTGATAGGCAATCCGTTGCGTACCCTGCCATGCACAGCCATAAAAAACACGAAACGTTTGACTTATCCTTTTCAATCAGTAAGATACGCCGCATTCCGCGATAGCTCAGTTGGTAGAGCAAATGACTGTTAATCATTGGGTCCCTGGTTCGAGTCCAGGTCGTGGAGCCATACAAGGTTCCAGAGAAGGCTTCTAAAATCTCTGAAACCCCCGAAAAACCCGCCTTATGGCGGGTTTTTTCGTTTTGGCGTTCCGTCGGACTCGGGTGAATTCTGGTGGATTCCAACTGTTTTAAGGGTAGAGTTTGGGGTAAAGGTCAATTCGATAAAAGGGAGTACCCTTATGTCGCGCACCACTGCTCCACTCTCCGATTCCGCTTGCCGTTCGGCCAAGCCCACAGACCGCGCCTACAAGCTTTTCGACGGCGACGGCCTTTACCTTCTAGTCCAACCCAATGGCCGCAAAGGCTGGCGGCTCAGATACGTCAAACCTGATGGACGCGAAGGACTGACCTCATTCGGTAACTACCCTGTCGTTGGCCTTGCCGATGTGCGCCGCAAGCGCTTGGAGGTCAAGCGAATGCTGGCGGATGGCATTGATCCCATAGGAGCCAAGAACCAAGCCAAGACGGAAGCCCTGATCAAAGGCCGCACCTTTGAAAGCGTTGCGCTGGACTGGCACACGGAAATGTCAGCCAAGTGGGCACCAGACTATTCCAAGACAGTGATGAGTCGCCTCAAAACCCACCTCTTCCCGCTGATCGGTGCCCGCGCCATTGTCGACCTAGACACCCACGACCTTATGCAGCCCTTGGAAGCGATCAAGAAGCGAGGAACGATAGACGTTGCTTTAAGGGTACAAAACTACCTGCAGAGCATCATGCGCAAGGCAAAGCGCCTCCGGCTTATCACCGTAAACCCTGCTTACGACCTCGAAGGCTCGATCAAAGCCCCGCGGGTCGTCCACCGCCCCGCTTTACCCTTATCGCGCTTGCCTGAATTGCAAGAACGGATCGACACCTATAACGGCCGCGCACTTACCCGGCTGACGGTCATGCTATCTCTGCATGTGTTTGTACGCTCCAGCGAACTGCGCTTCGCCCGCTGGAGCGAGTTCGACCTCAAGCGTGGCGCCTGGGAAATACCCGACACGCGGCCAGCGCTGGAAGGCGTACCCTTTTCCACAAGGGGTACGAAGATGGCAGGTGATATCCATCTTGTACCCTTATCGCCGCAAGCCGCAGCCCTGCTCGAACAGATCCATGTCCTCACAGGCAAATTTGACTTGGTCTTCGCAGGCGACACCAATTCTTGGAAACCGATGTCCGAAAACACTGTGAACAGCGCGCTTCGGAAGATGGGGTACGACACCAAAACAGAGATCTGCGGGCATGGCTTTCGTTCGATGGCCTGCAGCGCACTGATTGAGTCGGGCTTGTGGACGGATGCAGCCATCGAGCGGCAGATGAGCCACAAGGAACGCAACAACGTCCGAGCGGCCTACATCCACAAGGCCGAGTTCATCGAGGAGCGCAGGCTGATCATGAACTGGTGGAGTCGGTACCTTGAGGCTAATCAGCAGGAGCATGTCAGCCCACGCGAATTCGCCAATCAGACGGGTGCGAACGTCACTCGACTAAAAGCAAAACATGGCGCAACTGAGTAAGCGCTCGGTCTTCATATCTCGGTGATCCGCTTGTCCACGCGGGTCCCTCCAAGCAGGGCTGCAACGCCGCCCTGCTTGGAGGGACCTCACTTAAAAAATCTGAAAGCCCACGCAACCGTCTGCAGAAAACCACGGACTTCCAGAGGTGGATAATTTCATCCGCAGCCGCAGAGCTCTCGAAAATTCGAGCCTTGACCCTACCTATCCGCAGGCGTAGAAAAGATCGTGCAAGCGCTGTCGTTGACAGCAACCCAGGTAGCCAGAACCTTTAAGGCTACGCCACACCGTGGTGGTTCTCCCCCAAGTGCGATTAGCGTCCGGCAGCTCGCACGGTCACTACCCATGTGATGGATGCCTACTTCTTCGCTTTGCCTACCTGCGGAAAAACCCACCCTACCCAGCTGTCTTGCAGCAACCTATACGCTTGGCCATTTCACTGCGCCAACCTGCGCCCGTCTCTTTCCCCGGAAAGAGACGGGCGCTCTTACCGCTGCTGCAGCCCACCTCGTACAAGGCTTTGCGGCATTCCCCCTCGTGACAATCGGCGTGACAAACCGAAGTCACCAGCAACAGCGATGCAGATGATGGTGCCGCAGCCCACGGAATGGACTGCACCTGACTGACAGTCAGGCATGCCCCGGTCATCGCTTCACTGCCTTCACCCGACTCAGGATCTCGCGGCATTGGTCTCGTCAGCCAATGCGGCCTCCACCCGCCCACTTCTTCGGAAGTGTTCAGGAGGCCAGATCATGAGATGCCCAAGCTCCCGGTCGTAAGGAGTCGTCAGTCCCGCGTTAGTGGACACCCCTCACAGGTCGCAGGGGCCTTGATCCCTGATAACACTCAGCATTCTTGGCGGGATGACGTGAGGAAGGTTTTAAAAGTTTTGGCTTCGAGAGGAGTTCGATCATGGCATTGGTCGGTAGACGGGATGGGCGCAATTTTGGCTATGGCCGGCAATTGAGCTATGCCGGGCCGCAAGCGCTGAAAGATCTGTTTGGCGGAGGGCATTACGGGACGGTCATAGCGCACAGTGATCGCTGGCAGGCGTTTGTTCAGTGGTGTCGGTCGGAGGATGGACCAGGATTTAACGATGCGCGGAAGATTAATTGGCAGACCTTGCTGGACTACGCCGGACATCTGCGCCAACAAGTTGAACGAGGTGAGCTGGCCATCGCGACTGCGCAAAACCGGTTGTCCAGTGTAAATCGGACCATGGCCGCGCTTCGCGGTGATCAGTATGTGAAAGCGCCGAGCCCGAGTAAGGCGCTGGGACTGCAGCGCACCAGTGTTCGTCGCTCGATGCCGCAAGGCCAAGACCGCGAACACGTGAAGCGGGTCGTAGACGTGCTCACCGGACATCAGCAGTCGCGTGCGGCGGCCATCGCGCAGTTGGCACGCGCCTGCGCGAGGCGATCCTGGCTGACCTGCCACGCCTAAAACGCGAAGCTCAACACCAAGAACTGGCTGTGTAATGGACTGAAAAACAAAACCCCGGAGGTTGGCCCTGCCGGGGTTTTTATAGATGCCTGACATTGGATAAAGGTAAGAAAGCTCCCCCTAGTGCTGGCTATGAAAGGCCGAATCCGACTGCGTAAGACGATAAAGTCCAGACTTATTTCTGGCCAGCGGTGGCAAGGTAGTCGAGGCACGTGTCTACCGTTTCCACATCGGCAAACTTGGCGTCGATGTCAAACAGGTTCCAGGCCACGGCACCCGGTACACGGTCACCAATGCATTCTTTTACCGCGATGGTGCGGAACCCTTCCGCCAGGCCGTCGCACAATGTTGTCCGAACACAAGCCGAAGCGGTCACACCGGTGACCAGGATAGTGTCGACACCGGCCGAACGCAGATAGCCAGCCAGCGAGGTACCGCTGAAAGAGCTGGCGCGCTTTTTCAGCAGGACGAATTCGCCATCGATCGGCGCGATGCGCGAGTCGATGGCCCAGAGATTCTCATCACTCTGATTAACCACATCCACCGGGATCTTGTTGTGCCATTGGCCCATGTCGGTGTTGGGGTCATTGCGATCGGTATTCTGGTAGCAGGTGGTCACATGCACGATTGGAAACTTGTTGGCGCGGAACGCTTTCATCAGGCGCTGCACGCCAGGGATGATTTCGTCGTCGATTTTGTCACAGGTGAACGGGTTACCCGGACGGGTCCATGCGTTTGCCAGATCGACGTTGATCAGTGCCGGGCGTTTGCCAAAACCGATACGGCGCTGAAAGCCTCTCTCCTTGTACAGCTTGGTGGATTCTTCAAAAGCGCGCTCAAGCATGGCCATCAGTTCTTGCGACATAGTAAGTCTCTCCGCTGCTCTGGGAAAAGGTCGGCATCTAAGGTTTGCCTTGACCTGGGACTCACGATAATCTGCGGTATAAATTACATCCAATTCATTATCTGGCATTATTGATACCAATATGAGCATTAATGTCCGTTTCGATCTTAAGCAGATGAAAGCCTTCGTAGCGGTCGCGGAACACCTGCATTTCAAACGTGCGGCGGACGTGTTGTTCATCACTCAACCGGCGTTGAGCCGCCTGATCAAAGGGCTGGAAGAAGAGTTGGGCGCGGAGTTGTTCAAACGCACCACCCGGCAGGTAGCGCTGACAGAAGCGGGTCGTCTGTTCCTGCAGGAATGCAATCAGGCGTTCCGGCATATCGAGCGTGGTGTCGATTTAGCACGCAGCGCAGCGGCCGGTGACATTGGCCATCTGACAGTCGCCTACAACGATTTTGCAATCAATGGCGCTTTACCCGGCATTCTTGAGCGCTTCAAGGAGCTGCATCCGGACGTCACCGTAGAGTTGCTCTACATGCCGTCCCACGAGCAGTACAAAGCCATAAATGACTTACTGATCGACGTCGGTTTCCTGTTGGGCCCGGTGTCCGTGGCAGGGATTGACTCGCTGCCCGTGGCCGAAGAAAGAATGGTGGTCATTCTTCCTGCACGGCACCCGTTGGCCGGACACGCCAGCCTGCGGGTCGAACAACTCAAGGACGAGCGTTTTATTTTCGGTGCGCAAAGCGGCTGGAGCCTGTTCCGCGAACAGTCATTCCAACTGTGCCAGCGCTTTGGATTTACGCCGAACATCATCCAGGAAGCGACCACCAGCATCGGCATCTTTGGCCTGGTCGCCGCCAACATGGGAGTGTCCATTTACTCGGAATGCGCCTACAAGATCCAGCGCGAAGGCGTGATCATCGTCCCGTTGGCGAATGACCACCCGCGGGTGCAAACCATCGCAGCCTGGAACGAGGATTACGAAACCCCGACGGCACGACGGTTCAAGGCATTACTGCGAGACTTGACCGCCTAGGCGGCTGGACTTTGCGATGCCGGCACGCCGGTCTCAGTCGGGGTTGTTGACCGCCGTGCGGTGAAAGCTGTCGGTGTGCCGATCATAGTTCCAGTTCATTCCGACGCTGGTCGCCAGCAGTTCATCACTGTCGGGGCTGAGCAATTCGAGTTGCGGATAGCGCTTGACCACCCAGTACTTCATTAACACGGCGTAAGTCACCAAGCCGCCGATAAAGCCAGTCACAAACGCCCAATCCCCGGAAAAAAACGCCAATGCGCTGGAAATGCTCCATGCCAGCAACCCTGCCGGATTGAAGCCGCGCCAGTAGAAAAACTGCCCCTGCACTTCATAGAGTGCAGGAACGTTCAGGCGCCTGCGTCTCAGCAAATAGTAGTCAGCGATCATGATGCCACCGATCGCCGACAGAAATGATCCATAGGAAAACAGGAAGGCAAACAGATTATCTAGGATGGCCCAAGGCATGGACAGCGTGCCAATGATGCCGGCGATCACCACGGCCACGGGGTATTTTACATACGGCGCGCCCGCGTTGACGAAGGTCAGTGCCGCCGGAATCAGATTGGCCGCCGTGTTGGTTGACCACTGTGCCAAAACGACCAGCAGCATCAGTACGATCAGACTGATACCCGTGCTTTGCGCCTGGATAACATTGATCGGGTTCCAGTCGCCAGCCGCGATGAACGATACCGCGCCGATCAGGGCAATCCAGGTCTGGGTCAATGGCAACGCGAGCAACTGGGCGAGCAGCACATGTTTATTGCGCTTGAAAAAACGCCGGGAATCCAGGGGTGTCTTGAGATAGCGCGTGATGTTCGGAATATCGATGGCCAGGGTTGACCAGAACGCCACGTTAGCCAGAAACAGCGTGGTCAATGTCAGTTGCCTGTCACCGACAAAGGTCCAGATATTCAAACCCTTGGTGGACGCGAGTACATCAAGGGTCAGGTACATCCATACCGAGATGGCGATGATCGCAGGCGCCGCAATCGAGGAAAGAAACTCCACTGCCTTGATACCCATCGCCGTGTTGATGATCTGCACCGTGGCAAAGATCACATACCAGAGAGGCCAATTGTCGAACCCCGTCAGGTATTCGATGATGCCGCTCAAGGCCAGCGCGCCGAGATAGGTCTGGATCCCGAACCAGATCGCCGCAATCACCCCTCTAAACAGCGAAGGGATATGCGTGCCATAGATGCCGAAGGGTGCGCGCAGGTAAACCGCAAAGGACAGGCCATGCTCGGTGCCGATATCTGCCGTCAGCGTCATGAGCAAGGCCAGCATGAAGTTGGCCAGCAGAATGACCAGCACCACCTGGATCAGCGAGAGGCCGGAAACTCCAGTGGCGCCTAACTGAAAGGTCGCGATCATGAATGCGATGCCGATCCATATCCAGGTAAACCCCAGCGTTCCGATCGAGCGTTGTTGCCGTTTGATCGGCAGAATCGCCGGCTCCAACAGATTTTTGCGGGACACAGCAGCATGGCTGATCGGTGATGCCAAACCAGCCGCGGTTTCAGTTGCATTGGCGGTCATTGAAACTACCTCTCCGTGAGTTCTAGGCGCACAGCGGTGCTGGCCTCGTCGAAAGAGGCCAGGCCGTGCAGGGGGTCTTCAGGGAAAACAGCGCTGGGTCAGTTCGACCTCGCCCGGGCCAACCGGTTACCGGGCGAGTCGGGCTCTAGCGCCTCAAGCCGTGCGAGCCATCAGCTGTGCGCGTCGCTGTAGCGTGGCGTCGAGATCCAGTTGCACGTGCTGGTCGAGCACCACTCCGTAGACTTCATAGGCCTGTTCCAAGCTGCAGAAGTCGTCCAGCACGTCTTCCACCACTTGGTGTGCGCTGCGCTCGAGCGGGTTGCCATAGCCGCCGCCGCAGGGCGAGTAGTACGCCATGACGTCACCCGCCCGTGAGGTATGGCCGGAAAATTTCGAGGGCATCGAGACAATGTGGTCCGGGGTCGCGACATTATAAATTTCGGTCTTCCCGACCACCCCATCGCAGCCGCCAAAAATCCCCCAGGGCACGTCGAAATGGCGTTCGCTTTCGTGGGTGATAAAGCCGTCGGTCAGCACCCGCTGAGCTTTCACCACGCCGATGCCACCACGGTATTTACCGGCGCCGGGCATGACGTCATCGCGCAACTCGTAGCGGTCGCAGATCATCGGCAAGTGCATACCCAAGTCTTCAATCGGATTGTTGCGCGTGTTGGCCATCAGGTTGTCGATGGCATCCGGGCCATCGGATTTCGGCCGCCCCCCATAAGCCCCTTCGTTAACCTCCAGAAACACCCAGTAATCGCCTCCGGGCTTGATACCGGAGTACGCGGCAAACGATATCGACGCCGAACTGCCCGCGATAATTCGTTCTGGCAGTACCGGTGCCAATGCCTTGATGATCAGGTCGATCATGCGGTTGCACTGGGTAAAACGCGCCTCTGCCGCCGCCGGAAAAATCGGGTTGAATATGCTGCCTAGCGGTGCGACGACGCTAATCGGGCGGAATGAACCTTCGTTAGACGGAACCGGACTTTGCGTCGTGTAGGCATCAAGCAGAATCTTGCGAAACGCGGCAAACGCCGCCACTTTGCACGAGCCTTCGAACGGTACGTTGTAGGCGGTCAGCGTCTGCGGCGCCGAGCCCGTCAGGTCAACGATGACCGAGTCGCCTTGCACCTTGACCGTCACCACCACTGGCAAGCGTTGATCACGATGGCGACCGTCGTCATCGAGAAAACCCTCGGCGCGATATTCGCCGTCCGGAATCTCCTGGATCTTCTGACGCATGATCGTTTCGGAGTAATCAATCAACTGGTTGATCGCGTCAAAGCTGAAATCCTTGCCATAACGCTGGAGCAATTCCTTGAACCGTTTTACCCCCAGTTGCGCCGACGCGACCTGGGCTTCGATATCACGAATCAACTGCGTGGAGGCGCGGCTGTTGTACTTGAACATCTGCACCAGCGCTTCGTTGCGAACGCCCTTCTCGTACAGTTTCAGGCCCGCCATCAGCATGCCCTCGGCGTAGACATCGCCGACATCGATGATCAGGCCCGGCGTCGCTGCGCCAATATCGATGTGGTGCGCGGTATTACCGGAAAAGCCCACCAGTTCACCGTCATGGAAGATCGGAATGATGATGGCCAGGTCAGGGCTGTGGCTGGAGCCGTGATAGGGATGGTTGTGCACGACCACATCGCCTTCATGCCAGGCGCTGCCCTGCAGCGTGGCTTCGATACCGCGCAAGTACGCGGGGATCGAGCCGATGTGCATCGGCGTCGACTCGGATTCGCAGATGGTCTGGTAACGGGTATCGAACAAACCAGCCCCCATGTCCTGGGACTCGCGAATGATCGATGAAAAGGACATGCGGTACAGCACGTGACCCATCTCTTCGGCGATGGTTTTCAACGCACCATTGATAACTTGCAGGGTAATGGGGTCAACCTTTTGCTGGCTCATGGCTTGCTCCTCAATGATTACGAACGGGAAATGATCAGGTTGCCGTATGCACTCACTTTGGCGATCCAGCCGGGGGGCACCAAGGACGTAGAGTCGTGCTGCATCAGCATCGCCGGACCTTCGATGTATTGCCCCGCGCGCAACTTGCTGCGGTCATAGCGTGGCGTCGGCAGACGCTGGCCGTCATCGAAACACGTCGTGCGCTCATAGAGGAAAGCCTGCCGGGTGTCGCTGTCCTGCGCCTGCGGCAACGGTTGCCACTCCAGTTTTCGCGAATGCGAATGGCCTATCACCCGCAAGCTGACGACCTCGACCGTGGCGTCTTTAAAGCAGTAGCCGTAGTCTTTTTCGTGCTCGCGATGGAACTGCGCCATGACCTCCTCGATCGCCCCACGGTCGACAGCGCCGCTGGGTACCCGCGAGCGCAACTCGAAGCCTTGCCCGTCATAACGGCACTCGGCGATGCGTATCAGCTGCATGTCGGACTCGTTGACGCCATCGTTTTCCAGCTGCTTGCGAATGTCGGTTTCAAGCCCCTGAAACGCCTTATCGATGTGGCCCATGTTCAGCTCGCTGATGTCGTTCAGGTTGCACAGCAGCGACCTTAGCGCCTCGTATTGCAGATCGGTGGTCAGCAGCCCCGCGGCGGCGGTGATGCCTGGCGCCGGAGGAATCAGTACCGACTTGGCATTGACCTCGTCGGCCAGCGCCGGGCCATGCACGGGACCGGCGCCACCGAAAGGCATCAACACGAAATCACGCGGGTCGATCCCTTTGGCTACCGAGTTGGAACGTATTGCCAGGGCCATGTTGTTGTTAACTATCTTGAGGATCCCCAGCGCGGCCTGGTACACGTCCATCCCCAGCGGCTTGGCGATTTTTTCTTCAATGGCCTTGTAGGAAAGCGCGGAATCGACCTGCAGGTCGCCGCCGAGCATCTGGTCGGAATCAAGCCGTCCGAGGACGATGTTAGCGTCGGTGACCGTCGGCTCCACGCCGCCACGGTTGTAACACGCAGGCCCCGGATTGGAGCCCGCCGAGCGCGGGCCAACCTGAAAGCCGCCGGCGGCATCGATGAACGCCACCGATCCGCCGCCGGCACCGATGGTGATGAGGTCGATCATCGGCACCAGCACCGGGTGCCCGGAGACGTAGGAGTCGCGGGGGTTCATGATTTTGATCTGGCCATCGACCAGCGTCGAAATGTCCGCCGAGGTTCCGCCGATGTCGACGGTGATGATATTGCGTTCGCCATCGAGGCTGGCGAAGTAGTGACCGCCCATGACCCCGCCGGCAGGGCCGGACATCAGGATATTGACCGGCCGTTCGCAACAGCTTTCCACGGTGGCCACGCCGCCATTGGATTGCATGATGCGCAGATCCGCGTGGATACCGTTTTCGCGCAACTGAGTCGACAAGTGGGTCAGGTAACTCGACGTCCGGGGTCCCACGTAAGCGTTCATCGCCGTGGTGGAAAAGCGCTCGTACTCGCGCATGACATCCACCACTTCGCTGGAGCAGCAGACGAACGCTCCTGGCATGACCTCCTGAACGATGGCCTTGGCCCGTAGCTCGTGGCTACGGTCGAGAAACGAGTACATGAAACCGATGATCACCGCTTCGACACCACGGACCTTGAGCGTCAATGCTGCGTTGCGCACTTCCTCGTCGTCCAGTGGGGTCTGGATCTCGCCATGGGGTGGAAGCACCCGTTCATTGATCGCGATGCGGTTGCGCCGACGCACCAGCGGTGCACTCTGCCAAGGAACATCGAAGTGCAGGGAAAAGTTGAACGGTCGCTTGTGCCGTCCAATGTGCAGAATGTCGCGAAATCCCTTGGTCGTCAGCATCCCGACATTCGCACCATTGTGCTCGATGGAAATATTGGTCGCGACCGTGGTGCCATGAACGATTTGCTTGATCTCATCAGTACCAATATTTGCCTTGGCGCACAGTTCCAGGATCCCGCGCATCACGGCGATCGATTGATCCTCGACCGTCGTCGGGACTTTATGGGAGAAAATTTTCCGGCCGATCGAGTCTTGCTCGGTGGTCTCCAGAATCAAGTCTGTGTTGGTGCCGCCGACATCTACGCCAATGCGTGCCATACCCTGCTGCTCCTGCCTTATCGCGAGTGCTTCGAGCGTAGCGCCCGTTGCTGGTTCGCCAGTTGGTTTTTTTATGTCGCAAGTTCTTCGATGAGGTGCCGTTCAGTGCGCTGGCTTGAATCGGGCCCGTTGCTGCGTGGCATTCTCTTGCAGTGAACACCCGCAGGTTTCCGGCAGGGCAAGACCACCGGCCAAGGCGAAGATCGCAATACCGGCCAGGTAAAAAGCCGGTGCCATGGGGTTGCCGGACAGTTCGATCAGCCAGGTCGCCATGAACGGTGCCGTACCGCCAAACAGCGTGTAAGCCATGTTGTACGTGACGGCCGAGGCCGTGTAGCGGGCGTGCGTCGGGAACACTTCGGACAACAGCACGGCCGTGACGACACCGCACAACACCGCGCCTACCGCCAACAGCAATGCACCCGCCAGCGCCGACACAAAGAACCTTGAACCGGCGAGCAGGAAGGCTGGATAGATCGTCACCAGCAGCCATACGGCGGCAGTCAGCATGGTGCGGCGGCGGCCGACGCGATCAGAATAGGCACCGGCGAACGGACACAGCGCAGCGGCGAATATCAGCGTGAGCACCGAAATCAACAGCGCTGTCGGCCGTGGCAGGCCGCCTTGCAGTTGCAGATAAGTGACGAAGTACGTGGTGCAAATATAGAAGGACAGCGCCGTCAGCGAGATGAACGCCCCCAGGCAGCCCATGGCGCCCGCCTGCTGGCGCAGCGTTTCTTTCAACGGTGCATGAGCGCCGCGCTCGGTGGCGGCAATGGCCTTGAAGGCAGGGGTTTCGTCGAGTTGCCAGCGCAGGTACAGGCCCACCAGACCCAGTGGTGCAGCGATCAGAAAAGGAAGCCGCCAGCCCCAGCTCGCCATTTCTTCAGCGCTTAACAAGGTATTGAGCGCATAGGTGACGATAGCGGCCGCCGCAAAAGAGGCAAAGGTCGACACTAGCGCCGCGCTGCCGTATTTAGCACGTTTGTCGGCGGGTGCGTGTTCGATCAGGTAAATGCATGCACCGGCATACTCTCCCCCGGCAGAAAAACCCTGTACGCAACGAATCAGGGTCAACAGCACCGGCGCCAATAAGCCAATGCTGGCGTAGGTAGGCAACAGGCCGATCAGGGTCGTCGCGCCCGCCATCAGCAAGATCGTCAATGACAACACTCGCCGCCGCCCAAGCCGGTCGCCCAGCATGCCGAAGACCAGGCCACCCAATGGCCGGAAGGCGAAGGCCACGGCGAACACCGCGAAGGTCTTTAACAGCGCGGTTGTGCTATCGCCACTGGGGAAAAACACTTGCGCAATCGTGGTGGCGAGAAAGCCGTAGATTGCGAAGTCAAACCATTCGACAAAGTTGCCGATCGACGCGGCCCACACCACTTTTTTCAATGCCACCGGCGGCTGCGGCGCACAGGTATTAGTTGTCATATCCACCTCACTGTCAGTTGTCTAAACAAGCGATCGGCAGTTGCTAACTAAACAAAAAAGAGCTGGGCAAAGTCGGCCTCTGGCGGGCCGTAGTTGCCTTCAATCGGTGACGTAAAGCAACTGCACGCGACGCTTTTCGTCCGGACCGGGTACGAACCAGGTCAAACCGGTGACGTGTCGAGCGCACGCTTGCTGAAAATCAGGCTGGCGTTTGCTCCGCCAAAGCCAAAACTGTTACTCATGACGCAGTTCACTGGCTGGTTCAAGCGCGTGTGGCGGATGATCGGCAATGCCTCGACTTCAGGGTCGAGGTGCTCAATGTTATGAGAGGCCGCCATAAACCCGTGCTGTATCATCAACAGCGAGTAAATGGCCTCATGCACACCCGCCGCACCGAGCGCATGCCCGGTCAACGACTTGGTCGAACTGAACGCAGGCAAGTGTCCATGGAAAGCAAGCGCAGCGGCACGCAGTTCGACCAGGTCTCCCGCCTGGGTGCTTGTCCCGTGGGTGTTGAGGTAATCGACCGACTCCGCGCAGGTGCTCAGCGCCGCCTGCATTGCCCTGAGCGCGCCGTCACCGCTGGGGGAAACCATGTCCTGACCATCGGATGCCGTGCCATAGCCAATCACTTCGGCGTAGATCGTCGCCCCTCGTTCGAGCGCATGCTCGAATTCTTCGAGGACCAGCACGCCGCCACCGCCGCTGATAACAAAGCCATCGCGCGCGACATCGTAAGGGCGGCTGGCCTGGGTCGGTACATTGTTGTAGCTCGTGGAAAAAGCCCCCATCGCATCGAACATGCAACTCTGGCTGACATGCTCGGCCTCGGCCCCGCCGGCAAACACGACGTCCTGTTTGCCAAACTGAATCTGCTCAAACGCATGGCCGATGCAATGGGCGCTGGTTGCGCAGGCCGATGCGATGGAATAGTTGAGACCCTTGATCGCAAAGAAACTGGCCATGCACGCCGAGACGGTACTGGTCATGGTGCGAGGCACCCGGTAAGGGCCGACTTTGCGAATGCTTTGGCCAAGCAGTTGGTTGGCTTCGACGATGTCCTGGCTGGACCCTCCTCCCGATCCCATCACACAACCCGTCCGAGGATTTGACACCTGCGAGGCGTCCAGCCCTGCGTCGGCAATGGCATCGCGCATCGCCAGGTAGGCGTAAGCAGCGGCATCACCCATGAAGCGGCGCTGGCGACGGTCTATCTGCTCCAAATCCACGTCCAATCGGCCACTGACATGGCTGCGCAGACCCGCTTGCGCATAGTCTGGATTGAAGCCGATCCCGGAGCGTCCTTCGCGCAACGCTTGCAAAACGTCCACCTGAGAGTTTCCCAGGCAGGAAACGATACCCATCCCGGTCACTACGACCCGACGTAACCCTGTGGTGTGCCTGGAGGCTTTATCAATCTGCAAGGCGTATCTCCCTTCTCTTTTCACCGCGTGAACAACGCTGTGATGTGCCCGAGTCTAATCGTGATGTTTAATTCTGATAATTCGTATGTCTGACAGCTTTATTACCAAAATAAGTATCAATATAACTTCGCTACCGCCCCGCTGCTGACAGCCTTGAACATCAGCGCTCGGGCATTGCCGATAGCAGTGCACGGGCATGGAAAGGGGGCCGCATGGCCCCCTCGAAAAACTTAATGTGGCCTGTTGCGCGTTGGCTTAACCGACAAACCGCTCCACACGCGCAGGACTGCGCTGCATCAGCACTTTGCCGTCTCGGATCGACATTAATACCTGGCCCTGGCTACGAATCATCTCGTAGTCGTCCGGCGCTGAAAGAATCAGCAAGTTGGCCGGGCGCCCTACTTCCAGACCGTAGCGCTCGCCCAGGTGCAAGGTTCGGGCGCTGTTGTCCGTAATCAGGTCGAGGGAACGCTTGAGGTCGTCGTAGCCGAGCATGTGACAAATGTGCAGGCCGGCCTCGAGGATGCGCAGGATATTGCCATTACCCAGTGGATACCAAGGGTCGACGATGGAATCCTGACCGAAGCAGATGTTCATCCCCGCCCGGTCGATTTCAGCGACTCGGGTCAAGCCCCGGCGCTTGGGATAGCCGTCGAAACGACCTTGCAAATGAATGCTTTCAGTCGGGCACGAAATGAAATTGATCCGCGACCGTTTGAGTAGGCGGAACAGCTTGTAGCAATAGGCGTTGTCGTACGAACCCATGGCCACGGTATGGCTGGCGGTGACCCGTTCGCCCATGTCGCGCACCCGCGCTTCTTCGGCAAGCACTTCGAGAAAGCGCGACTGCGGGTCATCGGTTTCGTCGCAATGCACGTCCACCAGGCAGCCCGTTCGTTCGGCCAGGTCCATCAGAAACTTCACCGAGGACTCGCCCTGCTCCCGGGTGTTCTCAAAGTGCGGAATGCCGCCCACGACGTCGGCACCCATGGCCACCGCCTCGGTCATCAAGGCGCGGCCGTCCTTGAAGGATTCAATGCCCTCCTGGGGAAAGGCGACAATCTGCAAGTCGATCAGGTGCCGGGTTTCCTCGCGAACCTCCAACATGGACTTGAGCGCCGCCAGGGTCGGGTCGGTGATGTCGACATGGGTACGCACGTGCTGAATACCGTTATCGACCAGCATGTCGATGGTTTTGCGCGCACGAACCTTGGTGTCTTCGTGGGTGACCAACGCCTTGCGCTCGGCCCAGCGCTCAATGCCTTCGAACAGCGTGCCGCTCAGGTTCCAGTTCGGCTCGCCGGCCGTGAGCGCGGCATCCAGGTGAATGTGCGGTTCAACGAAGGGCGCCGTCACCAGATTCTGCCCCGCGTCCAGATCCGTCGCATGGGTGGCTTGCACCACCTGCGTCTGGGCGACGATTGCCGCAATCTTCGGGCCATTGAGTTCGATGTGATACAAGCCGGTTTTACCGCGCAGACGCGCGTTGATGATGTTCATGTTGACTCCTTGCTGTGGACTTCGGTCATGCGCCATACCAGCAGCGCAACCGATGCATTCATTCGAAAAAGGGGATCGTCCAGCGACTGTCCGCTCTGCTGCTCGATACGCTGGATACGTTGATTGATGGTGTTGCGATGGATGGCCAGGCGATTGGCTGCCCTGAGGGCATTGCCGTTTTCCTGGAGCAGCGCGTCGAGGGTTTCCAGCAGCGTGAAGGGCTGCTTGCGGGACGGCTCGATCAAGGAGCCGAGCGTTTGCGTCACAAAGTGATCGATCACCGAACGGTCGCCGATGCCTTGCAACAGGAGCAACACCCCCAGCTCGCTGAAATCGCAAAAACCGCTCGCCGGGTGCAGGCTTTCCGCGACGTCCAAGGCCTGCCGTGCTTCATTCAAGGCCTGGCGGTAGTGCCCGCAATGCTCCACGCGGTTTGCCATACCCATGTACAACGTCATGTCGCCGATCATTGCGGTGAGTTCCCGGTACAGCCCCTGGAGATCGGCACGCAGGGTTTCCTGATCAGGCAACAGCATGATGAACAGGTCGCCCTGAAGGATCACCGGTAGCCTTTCTGACCTGATACGGCTCCATGCCTCCAGGTGGTCCTGACAGGCTTGGCGAGTGTGCTGTAACAGACGCTCAGCTTCGATCGGCGGATGGCGCTCGAACAACACGCTCACCGAAGACAGGCGCAGGGCTACTAGACGCCGCGGTCCATCGATCGGCAGTTGAACATGCTCGGCGCGCTGCTGCGCGATGGCCAGGCTGGGGTAGTCGCCGGTGAGCAACTGGCTGAGGATATCGTGACGTGTACGCCTGGCCTGCGCTATATGCACCAGCGCCGTACCGATGGCATGGGTGACGATGACCATCTTCAGCAGGTAAGGCTGCTCGATCAACGGCAAGCCGTGGTGCTCTGCCCGTTCGATAACGGTCTGGGGGATGCGCTGGATGAACGCCCCCCCGGTAAGGATCACCAGACCGGCAATCCCCATGGCAATACCGTCCTCAATGACGCTCAGCAAGTTGGCCTCATCTCGCGCGTGATTGACGCCAGTGACAAACACCAGTTCGCCGCCCATGACCCACTCGGCGATACCCTCGTTCTCCGCCACGTATGGCCAGCGCACGGTGCGTTGCAGGTGCAGGTGACCGGCACGCACAATCAGTCCTTCCAGGCCCGGCAGCTTGAGGACTTCTCCGACCGTCAGACTCACAGTTCCCCCGGCGTGGTGCTGACCGCAGCGCGGCGACCGCTGAATTGAAGCAAACCGACATAGCAAACGGCGGACACGACGATTCCCACCAGTGGGGCAACCCAGGGCGAGCAATAGGCAACCACCGCGCCGATGGCATAGGCCGAAAGACCGACGAAGTTGTAGCGCGGCAACCTGGCGCTGGCGAGCAGCGGGTATTGGCCACGATGGCGATACCAGAAATCGGCCATGATCACGCCGCCGACGGGAGGGATGATAGAGCCCAGCAGCACCAGAAATGGGATCAGCATCTCGTACATGCCACCGATGGCAAGCAGCACCCCGACGCCGGCAGCAGCCAGCGTCATCGTCCGGCGGCGCTCACTGCGCAGTAAGTGACACGTGGCAGCGGAGACGTTGTAGATCGTCGGCCCCTGAATCGTCCAGAGGTTCAGGCAGAGCATGATCACCGCTGCGAACGACAGGCCTTGCAGGATCATCACTTCGACGATATCGGCCTGTTGATAGACGATCGCACACCAGGCGCCCGCAACCACCATCAAGCCGTTGCCGAGCAAAAAGCTGACCACGCTCGCGATAATTGCCACACGGCCGGTACGCGATAGTCGTGTCCAGTTGGTGGCCTGAGTGGCACCGCTGGCGAAGGTACCAAACACCATCGTCACCGCCGCCGAAAACGTCATGGTTTCATGGGGGATGACGGCCGCGAGCGCCTGAAACCCGCCCACATCATGGGTGGCGATGTACATGGAGATCACCAGCAGGACGAACATCAACGGCACGGAAATCCGCGAGAGCAGGTCCAGGCCTTTGAAGCCGATGATGGCGGTGAGGCTGAATCCAAAGCCGAACAGGATCATCAGCGGAATCGTCAGTCCGCCTGCCAGACCGAGCATCTTCACCAGCACGATCGCCACTGTTGCCGTCCCCCAGGCATACCAGCCCAGTTCGGCGAACCCCAATAGAAAATCGGAAAGTCGGCTGCCCACTTCGCCAAAGCAGAACCGTCCCATTAGCACGGTATTGAGGCCGCTACGGGAGGCGATAAAGGCAAGCGCCGCGGCGTAGAGTGCCAGCAAGCTGTTGCCGATGGCGGCGATCGATAACATGTCGACGAAGTTGAAAGCCAGCCCCAGCTTGCCACCGGCAAACATGGTGCCGGTGAAAAAAGTAAAACTGAACAGCACCATGGAAATGGACAATAACCCCTTGCGCGCTTCGCGCGGGGCTTCGGTCAACGGATAGTCGCCAGTTGCACTCATATGTTTTTCTCCAAATCGATAGCGGGTTGGCTAGGCTCACTTGTGTCAGAGCAATTACCAGGCCCGTTTTGGCGCCGCTTTGAAATGAAGAAAAAAGGGTGCGCGAACGACATAGGAGTATGTGCAGTAAGCACATTTTTATAGAGCATCTGGAGGATTTTGTGTGCCAATCGCCCTATTCTGTGGCGCCTGTGCACTATTCAGGTACGTAGATTAGGGGGACGTTGGGCGCTCGCTTGGACGTCAATGGCTGTCGTGCCGGAAGGGATACAGTCTGTTGCTGTCAACTGCCTATGCCCGCCTTCGTTAGAATTGGGTCTGGCAGCATTCGGCTGCTGTAGTGCTCATAGGGTATCGAAAGAATTTGCATAAAATACGGGCTTTATTAGGGATAATCGTAGGGATATAAATTTTAGACATCAGCATGATTTCATTATAAAACAGGCGCTTACTTTTCTATTCGAGTCCAGGTCGTGGAGCCATACACTAGAAGAAGCCTGCAGAAATGCAGGCTTTTTTTTGCCCGGAATTTCTCGTGTAACCCTATCGACAAGGAGTCGACCCGTGAAAAAACTGCATGACCATCCCTTTTTCAAACCGCGCCGCCCCACCGCCGCGCTGACACAGAAAAAGCCCAGATTTTCCTCCGGCACCCTCCTTTCACTGGCAGCAGTGGTGATTTCCATTGCCGCCGCGTCGATTTCCTTCTGGCAACTGGGCTTGATGCGCGAGCACAACCGACTTTCCGTACGGCCCTACCTGATGATTACACCGCATTTGACGGCGAAAAAAAGCGGACTGTATTTGTCCAACGAAGGGATCGGGCCGGGCATCATCACGTCGTTCACTGTTCGCGTCGGCGACGAGCAGTTCGACGGGCTGGGGGACAGTCGCTGGCCCGCCGTGCTGGAGAAGGCGCGATTGAATCCCGAGTGTTTCGCCAAAGGCTGGCCTACCGAAGGCGCAGCGGTCAGGCCTGGAAATGACATCGTGATTCTGGAGCCGACTAAAAGCACGCAGTTCGGCCCCTTGTGCCTGCTGCAAATGAGCCTGTTCCTGCAAAGGAATGACGTGTTTGTGGAGATGCACTATGAATCGCTCTACAAGGAACCCTTCACCTTTTCCGGCCCGTTGAGCATGAATGAAGCCATGGATATGGGCGCGTTGGGCAAAATATTGCAGCGGTGACCACGCGCGCCCTTGTTACGGCAACTGCTCAATCACCCCACTGCTCTTCAACAGCCCCAACTGCTCACTGGACAACCCCAACCGCTCACCCAGCACCTCATCCGTATGCTGGCCCAACATCGGCGCCGGTCGCACGTACTCCACCGGGGTGCCGGACATCTTGATCGGGCTGCCGACCATGGCGAAGTCCGGGTTTTGCGGATGGGGAATCTTCACCATCAGTTCGCGGGCGATTACCTGTGGTTCTTCCAGGGATTGGGCGATGTTGTTGATCGCGCCCACCGGGACTTTCGAGGCATGGATACAGGCGACCCACTCATCCGCCGTGCGTCCAAGAAAGTGCGCCGACAACAGTTCGACGATCTCGGCGCGATGGGCAACACGATCGGCATTGCGCCGAAAGCGCGGATCATCCGGCAGGTGTGGCAGGCCGATGCTCTGGCACAACGCGATAAATTGGCTGTCGTTGCCACAGGCGATGATGAAGTCGCGGTCGGCCGCACGGAACACCTGGTACGGCACGATGTTGGCGTGGGCATTGCCAAAGCGCTGGGGCACTTTGCCGGAGGCCAGGTAGTTCATGCTCTGGTTGGCCAGGGTCGCGACTTGCACATCCAGCAGGGCCATATCGATATGCTGGCCGACGCCGCTGCGTTCGCGGCTGAGCAGCGCGGCCTGGATCGCCACGGTGGAATACAGCCCGGTCATCAGATCAGAAAATGCCACGCCGACCTTTTGCGGGCCGCCGCCCGGCAAGTCATCGCGCTCGCCGGTGATGCTCATCAGCCCGCCAATACCCTGGATGATGAAATCGTAACCGGGCTCTTCGGCACGTGGGCCGGTCTGGCCGAAACCGGTGATGGAGCAATACACCAAGCGTGGATTGACCTCGGCCAGAGTCGCATAGTCCAGGCCGTAGCGCGCCAGGGAGCCGGCCTTGTAGTTCTCGATCAGCACGTCGGAGCTGGCCGCCAGCGCCCGCACCAGTTCCTGGCCTTCGGCGCTGGCCAGGTCGATCGCCACCGACAGCTTGCCACGGTTGGTGGACTGGTAATACGACGCCTGCCCGGACGACTCGCCGGTGTCGGTCTTCATCCACGGCGGCCCCCAGCCACGTGTGTCGTCGCCACTGTGCGGGCGTTCGATCTTGATCACTTCCGCGCCCAGGTCCGCCAACACCTGGCCACACCAGGGACCGGCCAATACCCGGCTCAAATCCAGTACCCGCAAACCTGTTAAAGCACCCATTGTTTTTATTCCTGAAGGTCTGTATCGCCGACTGTGGGCTATAGATTAAAAATCCATGACTTATTTTGCAGTGCGAAATAACATTTCGTATTTTCCATAAATGATATGTAGCGGCATGGAGGATGTAAACGTAAAAACCTAAAACCCCAATAAAAATAACCATAAGTGACTGTTTTAAAATGAATAAATATGAAGGCACAGTTAAAGCTCAATAAATTCAATTGTTTCGCACAGCGGAATATGGTTTTGTTTTGTTGATTTTATAAAAGAAGGATGTCTACCATGCGCCGTCGAAGCCTGGACCCGAACACACCAGAGACACCTGCAGGCAGCACTGCTTTCGAACACCTGCTGGTGGATCCGATGAACACCGAAGAGGAGGAAGACAAGGATCGCCAGTTCATCACGGCACTGGCCCGTGGCCTGGAGTTGCTGCGCTGCTTTACCCCTAGCGAAAGCGTGTTGAGTAATCAGGAACTGGCGCGCAAGACCGGCCTGCCGAAACCGACGATTACCCGCATGACCCACACCCTGACCCGCTTGGGTTACCTCAAGCACCTGCCGCAGTCGGGCCGGTACCAGTTGAATGTGGGCGTGATGGCGTTTGGTTACGCGATGCTTTCCAACCTGTCGGTGCGGGCCGTGGCCCACCCGGTGATGGAGACCATGGCCAAGTACGCCCAGGCCGCCGTCGCGATGGCTACCCGGGACCGCCTGGACATGGTGTACCTGGACGTGGTCCAGGGCGAAGCGAACATGACCATGCGCCGCCAGGTCGGCACGCGCTTGCCGCTGCACTTGAGTTCTGCGGGCCGTGCGTGCCTGGCGGCGATGCCGGGGAACGAGCGTGAATTCATGCTTGAGCATATCCGCCAGCGCCATCCGCAGGATTGGCCAAAGATTCGCAAAGGGCTGGAGCGCGCGTTCCGGGATTACACCGACTTCGGCTACTGCATGTCGATCGGTGAGTGGCACCGCGATGTCAACGCCATCGCCGTGCCCATGCTGCACTCACAACATGGGCTGTTGACGTTCAACTGTGGCGGGCCGAGTTTTCACCTTTCCCGGGAAAAACTCGAAGACGACATCGGGCCGCGTCTCAAGCACATGGTCAATAACATCGAGGCCGCCGCCCGCTAGACAGACCGGTGCACGGCCTCGGCAGATTCAATACAACAGGCCCGCCGAACGGGCCGCCAAGGAATGTACATGATCCGAGACCCGCAAACGCTTGACCTGCTGCTGGACTCCATTCGCCAGTTCGTCAACGAAGCGCTGATCCCCCGGGAAAACGAAGTCGCCGAGACTGATGAAATCCCGGCGGATATCGTCCAGCAATTCCAGGACATGGGCCTGTTCGGCCTGACCCTGCCCGAAGCCTATGGCGGCCTGGGCGCAACCATGGAAGAAGAAGTGAGCATTGCCTTCGAGCTGGGTCGTACCTCGCCGGCGTTCCGCTCCTACTTCGGCACCAACAATGGCATCGGCGCCATTGGCATTCTGCTGGACGGCACCGAGGCGCAGAAACAACACTACTTGCCCAAGCTTGCCAGCGGCGAGCTGCTCAGTTCGTTCTGCCTGACCGAACCGGATTCCGGCTCTGACGCCGCCTCGCTGAAAACCACCGCCGTGCGCGATGGCGAGTATTACGTGATCAATGGCACCAAGCGCTTTATCACCAACGCGCCCCACGCCGGGGTTTTCACGGTGATGGCTCGTACCAACCCGCACATCAAGGGCTCCGGTGGCATCAGCGCATTTATCATCGAGCGCAACACTGCGGGTGTGTCCCTGGGCAAGCGCGACCATAAGATGGGCCAAAAAGGTGCCCATACCAGCGACGTGATTTTCGACAATGTACGGGTGCCTGCCGAGCAACTGATCGGCGGCGTCGAGGGTGTGGGTTTCAAGACGGCAATGAAGGTACTCGACAAGGGTCGGCTGCATATCGCGGCAATCAGCGTCGGTGCAGCAGAGCGCATGCTCGACGATGCCCTGCACTACGCCATCGACCGCAAGCAATTCGGCCAGCCGATTGCCGAGTTCCAGTTGATCCAGGCCATGCTCGCCGACAGCAAGGCTGAAATCTATGCGGCCCGCTGCATGGTGCTGGACGCCGCGCGCAAGCGTGACGAGGGCCTGAATATCGGCACCGAAGCCTCCTGCGCAAAAATGTTCGCCACGGAAATGTGCGGTCGGGTGGCTGACCGTTGCGTGCAGATCCACGGCGGCGCGGGCTATGTGAGCGAATACGCGATCGAGCGGTTCTATCGCGATGTGCGCCTGTTCCGGCTGTATGAAGGCACCACGCAGATCCAGCAGTTGGTGATCGCGCGCAACATGATTCGCGAGGTCCAGCGCTAAACCCCGATCCTATGTGGGAATCGGATTTGTGTGGGAGCGGGCTTGCTCGCGAAAGCGCAGTATCAGTCAACTATTTATTAACTGACCCACCGCCTTCGCGAGCAAGCCCGCTCCCACACAAGCCCGCTCCCACAGTAGATCTTCTTTGTTCATGCAACACCCATAACCAGTGCCCTACAACTACAACAAGGTATCGCTATGGAAGTCGCCACATCGACGGGTGCGTTGTCGCCCGCAAAAAACAACCTGTGGATCATTGTCTTCATCTTCTGCTTCCTCGGTCTTTTGATCGACGGCGCAGACTTGATGCTCCTATCCTACAGCCTCAGCAGCCTTAAGGCCGAGTTCGGCCTGACCAGTGTCGAGGCCGGCAGCCTGGGCAGTTTCACCCTGGCCGGGATGGCGGTCGGCGGGATTTATGGGGGCTGGGCCTGTGACCGCTTTGGCCGGGTCAAGACCGTGGTGTGGAGCATCGTGCTGTTCTCGGTGGGTACCGCGATCCTCGGCCTGACCCACAGCTACTGGCAGTTCGCGGCCACCCGCTTTTTCGCCTCCCTCGGCCTGGGCGCACTGTATGTCGCGTGCAATACCCTGATGGCCGAATACGTGCCGACCCGCTACCGCACCACCGTGCTCGGCACCCTGCAGGCCGGCTGGTCGGTGGGCTATATCGTCGCCACCTTGCTGGCCGGCTGGATCCTGCCGGACCACGGCTGGCGCTGGCTGTTCTACGTGGCGATCATCCCGGTGATCCTCGCCGTACTGATGCAGCGCCTGGTGCCAGAACCCCAGGCCTGGCTCAACGCCCAGGCTGAACGTGCGCGGGAAAAGGCCGAAGGCATCCAGCGCGTTTCGGCGAAAAAGCCCGATGGCATGTTCAAGCTGATCTTCAGCGACCCCAAGGCCAGCCGCATGTTCCTGCTCTGGGCGCTGACCGCAGGTTTCCTGCAGTTCGGCTACTACGGGGTCAACAACTGGATGCCGTCCTACCTGGAAGGCGAACTGGGGATGAACTTCAAGTCGATGACCAGCTATATGGTCGGTACCTACGCGGCGATGATTTTCGGCAAGATCCTCGCCGGCCTCGCGGCTGATCGCCTGGGTCGGCGTGTGGTGTTTGCCTTCGGTGCTCTCGGCACGGCGGTGTTCCTGCCGGTGATCGTGCTGTACCAGAGCCCGGACAACATCCTCTGGCTGCTGATTGCCTTCGGCTTTTTGTATGGCATCCCCTACGGCGTGAATGCGACCTACATGACCGAGAGCTTCGAAGCGAAATTCCGCGGCTCGGCCGTGGGCGGTGCCTACAACATCGGCCGGGTTGGCGCGGCAGTAGCGCCGGCGGCCATTGGCTTCCTGGCGTCCCACGGTTCGATTGGCGTGGGCTTCATGGTGATGGGCGCGGCGTACTTTATTTGCGGGGTGATCCCAGCGCTGTTTATCCGCGACAAGCAGTTTGATCCGCAAAAACAATAAGCCAAACCTGGGCGGGAGCCGGGTTGCCGGTTCCCACCTGGGTCAGCAGGAAAACCTAGCCGTTTTGCCAGTTACTTAAACGTTTTGTTCACACTATCGTGTCCCGACCAATTGTTGATGGCAGGGCCGGAAATGGAATTCATCGAACAGACTCATCAGGGCTACGCCGCCTTTCGCGGCTATCAGACCTGGTATCGCGTGACCGGGAACCTCGACAGCGGCAAGCCCCCCTTGGTCATCCTCCATGGGGGTCCAGGCGGTACCCATGACTATCTGGACGCTTTCAAGGACGTGGCTGCCAGTGGCCATGCGGTAATTCATTACGACCAACTGGGCAATGGCCATTCCACCCACCTGCCCCACCTGCCCGCCGATTTCTGGACGGTTGAACTGTTTCTCGAAGAACTGAACAACCTGCTCGACCATCTGCGCATCAGCAACCATTACGCGCTCCTCGGGCACGCCTGGGGCGCCAGGCTCGGCAGTGAACACGCAATTCGCCAACCCAAGGGCCTGTGTGCATTTATTGCCGCCAACCTGGCTGCCGGCTTCGATGACCAACCCCTGTGCCGGATCAATCCGTGGCCTGAAGAAGTAGCACGCACCTTCGCCCAGATGGCGGCCGATCCTACGGTGTACAACGCCCTGCACGGCCCGATCAGGATTGGCCAGCTAACGCAGATCCGAGTACCGACCCTGATGATTTGCGGGCGGCATGACCAGGCCACGCCGCTGGAGATCAAGGGTGCGCGCCGGGCGCTGTTCGAAGACTCCAACCATATGCCCCATGTCGAAGAGCGCCAGGCCTGCATGGGCACGGTGGTGAAGTTTTTGGATGAAGCCTGTCGCCCCCGATTTTGAAACCACCCACATCAAATGTGGGAGCGGCGGTGCGACGATTCGACTTGCCCGCGATAGCGGTTTTTCAGTCGCCGGATGTACCGACTGATCCACCGCTATCGCGGGCAAGCTGAACTGGCCTAATGAATTTGGACACATCAATAGGGCGCTATGATGGCGCCCAA
>NZ_JAHIDY010000046.1:0-43397 GCF_018732265.1 Pseudomonas sp. TAE6080 | reverse complement strand
TGCTGCTGAGGCTGCTAGCTGAAACTGTCCAACTTTTCGGGGGCAGTCCATTTGGCTGTATTCACAGATCAAAATGTGGGTGCGGGCTTGCTCGCGATGACGGTAGACAGGTCACCGCTGCTCATAAAGTGAACACCCCAACCAAAAGCGCCACCTTTTAGCGCGTCGCAAACAGATAAGTAGCTCCCAAACGATACCCCGCCTGCCCCCCGTCACCTGTGCGTGCGGTGACACACTTTTCCTACGCCCTGAAAGCGCCTTCCCACAAGTGCTACCGATCTGCTCACAGAGCCTGGGCGTAGGACTTTTCTTACTCATATCCTCACGCCGCGCGTGGGCTTATATAGACGCCTCAGCAGGTCGTTTTCAGGAGTTATTGAATGCCTATTCAACTTTAGGCATGGCAATTGCTCTATCAATTCAAAGCCTCTCTCCTGATGGACGAAGAGTGCAATAACAAGAGCCTCGCCTGAGGCCATCACCCGCTTTGTGTGAGGAGATACCGCGATGACGTCGTTCAACTCCGGGGCTCAACCCCAGAACCGTGCGCCTCAATCCATCGGCTTTTTGCTGCTGGACAATTTCACGCTGATTTCCCTGGCGTCCGCAGTCGAACCGCTGCGCATGGCCAACCAGTTGTCCGGTCGCGAGCTGTATCGCTGGACCACCTTGAGCGTCGACGGCAATCAGGTTTGGGCCAGCGATGGCCTGCAAATCACCCCCGATTGCTCCATGCACAAAGCCCCGGCCCTGGACGTTGTGATTGTCTGTGGCGGCGTGGGTATCCAGCGCACCGTGACCCGCGAGCATGTGTCGTGGCTACAAAGCCAGGCGCGCCAGTCCCGTCGTCTTGGCGCGGTGTGTACCGGCAGTTGGGCCCTGGCTTGCGCTGGTCTGTTGGACGGCTTTGATTGCAGCGTGCACTGGGAATGCCTGGCGTCGATGCAGGAAGCTTTCCCGCGCGTGGCCATGAGCACACGCCTGTTCACCCTCGACCGTAACCGCTTCACCAGTTCGGGCGGCACCGCACCGCTGGACATGATGCTGCACCTGATCAGCCGCGACCACGGCCGTGAACTGTCGGCGGCAATCTCCGAGATGTTCGTGTACGAGCGCATCCGCAACGAACAGGATCACCAGCGTGTGCCGCTCAAGCACATGCTCGGCACCAACCAGCCGAAGCTGCAGGAAATCGTCGCGCTGATGGAAGCCAACCTGGAAGAGCCGATCGACCTCGATGAGCTGGCGGTGTACGTCGCCGTCTCGCGGCGCCAGTTGGAGCGGCTGTTCCAGAAATACCTGCACTGCTCGCCGTCGCGCTACTACCTCAAGCTGCGCCTGATTCGCGCCCGGCAGTTGCTCAAGCAAACGCCGATGTCGATCATCGAAGTGGCGTCGGTGTGCGGGTTTGTGTCCACGCCGCACTTCTCCAAGTGCTACCGCGAATACTTCGGCATTCCGCCACGGGATGAGCGCGTAGGCTCCAATACCACCCAGCAAGTGGCGATGATGCCGATTCCGCAGGCGCTGGTGTTGTCACCGTTGGCCGGGCCGATGTCGGCGTTGAGCCAGGCGCGCAATGAGTCGACGTTTGCCAGTGTAAGGCTGTAGACCGAGTCGCCTGTATTCGCGAGCAAGCCCGCTCCCACATTTTGATGTGTGTATACCTTCAAATGTGGGAGCGGGCTTGCTCGCGAATGCGGTATATCAGGCCCCGGAGTTCTGTTTGAACTGCACCAGGGCCGGCAACAACTGCTTATCAATCGCCTGGCGTACCGCCGGCAGAATCGTCGCGCTGCCGGTATACATCTGCTCGACCATGCCCTTGAGCGCCTTGGCCCGCGCTTCACTCAAACCGCGTACCGCGCACTCACAGGCCTGCTCGGCGGTGGCGCCGCTGGACACCTCGAAACCCAGCGAGCGCAGTTGGCTCAACAGGTCATCCTGATCAATCAAATCGGCGTGCATCATGATGTTCATCCTGGTTAGGGGAGACTTCGATCAGGTTCGATTCTGGTGGGCCATCAACGGGTCGGCAAGACCTGAATGCCACAATGGCAGGAACGACTATGAGCATGTCGCTTTCGGGCCAGTTACCGGCAAGCGTTGCGGGCACACTGGCCTCAAGCAAGCGGGTTGAAGGTTTGGTCACCCTCGGGACGCACGCTCACACAAAGCACTCTGCCTCGATCTTGTCACGGCTTGATCGGGGCTTTTTTATGGCTGTTTTTGCCGTTCTGTAGGAGCGAGCTTGCTCGCGAAAAACTCAAGGGCGTCGCGTTCTTCCTGGTGCCCCGCGTCTTCGTTAACGATTTTCGCGAGCGAGCTCGCTCCTACAGGGTTAGCGTTGGGGCAGGCCGATGATGCGACCGAGCAGGGCGGGCCGGGGCAGGTCGGCTTGTTCGGTACTGATAACTGCCAACCGCTGTGCAACCGCCGCGCTGAAGGGTGCTGAACGTGGCCCGGCCAGGTCGACGTGCAGCAGCATCTGTTCATTGCCCGCCAGTTCCCGTGCTTCGCCGACCAGATGCAGGCTGTGATAGAGGTGCAGGCGTTTGCTGTCATGGGCGATCAGTTGGGTATGCACTTCAACGTCGGCGCCCAGTTTCACTTCGTGCAGGTAGTTCAGATGCAGTTCCAGGGTGAACAGCGAATGGCCGCTGGCTTCGCGGTTGTCGCTGTCCAGGCCCAAGGTGTCCATCAACGCATCCGTGGCGTAGCTGAAGATCAGCAGGTAGAACGCATCGCGCAGGTGGCCGTTGTAATCGACCCAGTCGGGGATGATTTTGGTGGTGTAGGTGCTCAGCGTAGGCATGTCATGAATCCCGGATCTGTACTCGGTCAACTGTGGGAGCAGGCAAGCCAGCTCCCACAGAAATCAACAGCAGTTATTCAGTGAAGCTCATGCCGTGTTTGGCCTTGGTGGTCTTCACCGCTTCCAGTACCGCCAGCAAACAATCATCACGATAGCGCTCCAGCGCTGAAATGCTATGGCTGCCCAACTGCTCGCGGGTGCCATCGACCACGTCATCAATCAGTTTGTCCGTCAGTTCCGGCGCCGGCAGGTAGGTCCACGGCAGTTGCAGTGCCGGGCCGAATTGCGCCATGAAATGCCGCATGCCGGCATCGCCGCCGGCCAGGGTGTAGGTCAGGAACGTGCCCATGAACGACCAGCGCAAACCGGCGCCAAAGCGGATCGCATCGTCGATCTCGCCGGTGGTCGCCACACCGTCGTTGACCAGGTGCAGCGCCTCGCGCCACAGCGCTTCGAGCAAGCGGTCGGCGATAAACCCCGGCACTTCCTTGCGCACATGCAAGGGGCGCATGCCGAGGGACTCGTAGACTTTGATGGCTGCCTGGATTGCTTCGGGTGCGGTGTGTTTGCCGCCCACTACTTCTACCAGCGGCAGCAGGTACACCGGGTTGAACGGGTGGCCGACCACGCAGCGTTGCGGGTGGGTGGCGCTTTCGTAGAACTCGCTGGGCAACAGGCCCGAGGTGCTGGAGCCAATCAGCGCATTGGGCTTGGCGGCCGCGCTGATCTTGCTGTGCAGTTCAAGTTTCAGCTCCAGGCGTTCCGGGGCGCTTTCCTGGATGAAGTCGGCGTCTTTCACGCACTCTTCGATGGTCGCGACAAAGCGCAGACGGTCCTGGGAGGCGCCGGGGGCCAGGCCTTGTTTCTCCAGGGCGCCCCAGGCGTTGGCGACGCGTTTGCGCAACGCGGCTTCGGCGCCGGGCGCTGGGTCCCAGGCCACCACATCCAGGCCGTGGGCGAGGGCACGGGACACCCAGCCACTGCCGATGACACCGCTGCCCAGGGCGGCGAAGGTTTTGATTTCGGTGATAAAGCTCATGGTGGCGTCCTAAAGAAGTTCGGTAATTTCCAGTGCTAAAGAGGCTCACTGTGGGAGCTGGCTTGCCTGCGATAGCGGTGTTTCAGTTGATGCATTTGGCACTGACCCACCGCTATCGCAGGCAAGCCAGCTCCCACATTTTTGAGCGGGTTGCGGCAGGGGGATTAGCTGCGTTTGGTCAGGCCCATTTTTGTGCGGCCTTCAGCAGGGGTCAGAATCCGCGCGCCCAGGCGGCTGAGGATTTCCCCGGCGCGTTCCACCAGTTGCCCATTGGTCGCCAGCACGCCTTTGTCCAACCACAGATTGTCTTCCAGCCCGACCCGCACATTGCCGCCCAGCAGCACCGCTTGTGCCGCCATCGGCATTTGCATGCGGCCAATGCCAAACCCGGCCCACACCGCATCAGCAGGCAGGTTGTCGACCATGGCTTTCATGGTGGTGGTGTCGGCCGGTGCGCCCCAGGGGATGCCCAGGCACAGTTGGAACAACGGGTTGTCGAGTAGCCCTTCCTTGATCATCTGCTTGGCGAACCACAGGTGGCCGGTGTCGAAAATCTCCAACTCGGCCTTCACCCCCAGCTCCTGGATGCGCTTGGCGCCCGCACGCAGTTGGGCCGGGGTAGACACGTAAATGGTGTCGCCATCGCCGAAGTTCAGGGTGCCGCAGTCCAGGGTGCAGATTTCCGGCAGCAGTTCTTCGACGTGGGCCAGGCGGGTCAACGGGCCGACCAGGTCGGTGTTGGGGCCGAACTCCATGGGATGCTCGCCGCCACCGATTTCCAGGTCGCCGCCCATGCCGGCGGTGAGGTTGACGATGATGTCGATATCCGCCTCGCGGATGCGCTCCATCACTTCACGGTACAGCGCTACGTCGCGGCTGAATTTGCCGGTGTGTGGGTCGCGCACATGACAGTGGACTACGGTGGCGCCGGCTTTGGCAGCCTCCACCGCCGCAGCGGCGATCTGTTTTGGAGTGACCGGCACGTGTGGGCTTCTGGCGCTCGTGTCGCCAGCACCGGTGAGTGCGCAGGTGATGATGACGTCGTGGTTCATGGGGCGGGTTCCTTACAGGCGTGAGGGTGCCGTTCGCGGCCGTTGATGGCCGCGAAACGGGGATTCAGGAAAAGTTACTTGCTGGTCAATTGCAGATTGGCGGCCGCCGGCTTGCCATCGAAGGTGGTCACGCCTTCCAGCCAGCGCTGCTGGTCCTGGGGGTGATCCTTGAGCCATTGTTTGGCCGATTCGAATGCGTCCTTGTGATCCAGCAGCGGCTGCATCATGCGGCTCTCGTCGGCGGCGGTGAAGGTCAGGTTGGTCAGCAGCTTGTGCACGTTCGGGCATTGCTCGGCGTAGGTCGGCGCGGTGACGGTCCAGACCGTGGCCATGCCTTCATTGGGCCCCAGCGCACCTTCGCTGCCGGACAGATAGGTCATCGCGACGTTGACGTTCATCGGGTGCGGCGCCCAGCCAAAGAACACCACGGCCTCCTTGCGACGCACGGCGCGGTCTACGGCGGCGAGCATGCCAGCCTCGCTGGACTCCACCAGTTGGAACTTGCCCAGGCCGAACTGGTTCTTGGCGATCATCGCCTTGATCTGGATATTGGCGCCCGAGCCGGGTTCGATGCCGTAGATCTTGCCGCCCAGCTCTTTCTGGAACCTGGCAATGTCGGCAAAGGTTTTCAGGCCCTTGTCTGCGAGGTAGGTCGGCACGGCGAGGGTGGCGCGCGCGTCCTTGAGGCTGGGCGAGTCGAGGACTTTCACTTGCCCGGCGTCGACGAAAGGCGTGATGGTCTGGGTCATCAGCGGGTTCCAGTAGCCGAGGAACAGGTCCAGGCGCTGGTCGCGAATGCCGGCGAAGATGATTTGCTGGGAAGCGCTGGTTTGCTTGGTGGTGTAGCCGAGGCCGTCGAGCAGCACCTGGGTCATGGCGCTGGTGGCGATCACGTCGGTCCAGTTCACCACGCCCATGCGCACGTTTTTACAGGAGGTGGCATCGGCGGCCCACAGGCTGGTGCTCAAGACGGCGCTGAGTGCGAGCACGCAGCGGCTGATCAGTCGGTTCATGATGGATCCCTCGGCAGGTCGTTATTGTGGGTTCCGGCGTCTTTGTGCGCCGTGTCGCCAAGTTACTCACCTTGATACCCGGCAAAACGCACGGCGGCGACCTGCTCTTGCACTGTGGCGACCCGTACTCTTGAATGGGCGATTGAACTGGCGTATCACACAACACACGCTGCCCGCCTGACGAGAGCGCTTGTATGTCCCAGGACTTTTATTTTTTGCTGATGCCCGGCTTTTCCGCCATCGGTTTTATCTCGGCGATCGAACCGCTGCGCGTGGCCAACCGTTTTCGCGGCGAGCTGTATCGCTGGCACGTATTGAGTGCCGATGGCGGCGCGGTGTTGGCGAGCAATGGCATGTCGGTGAACGCTGACGAGGGGCTTGCGCCACTGAAAAAAGGCGCGACGTTGCTGGTGGTGGCCGGCTTCGAGCCGCTGGAGTTCGTCACGCCAACCCTGGAGCACTGGCTGCGCCGCCTCGATCATGACGGTGTGACCCTCGGCGCCATCGACACCGGCAGCTTCGTCCTGGCCCAGGCCGGCCTGCTCGATGGCTACCGCCTGACCCTGCACTGGGAAGCCATTGATGCCTTCAAGGAGTCCTATCCCTCACTGGCCGTGACCCAGGAACTGTTCGAAATCGACCGCCGGCGCATCACTTGCGCCGGCGGCACCGCCTCCATCGACCTGATGCTTGACCTGATCAGCCAGGCCCATGGCCCGGAGCTGGCGATCCAGGTTTCGGAGCAGTTCGTACTGGGCCGTATCCGCCCGCGCAAAGACCACCAGCGCATGCAGATCGCCACGCGCTATGGCATCAATAACCAGAAGTTGGTGCAAGTGATTGGCGAGATGGAGCTACATACCGAACCGCCCCTGAGCACCCTGGCGCTGGCGGAGATGATCAAGGTCACACGGCGCCAACTGGAGCGCCTGTTCCGCCTGCATCTGAACGAAACGCCAAGCAACTTCTACCTCGGGCTGCGCCTGGAAAAGGCCCGGCAACTGCTGCGCCAGAGCGGCATGAGCGTGCTGGAGGTGAGCATTGCCTGCGGGTTTGAATCGCCGTCGTATTTCACCCGCAGCTACCGGGCGCGGTTTGCCAGGTGTCCGCGGGAGGATCGGCGGCGGTAGGGCATACGCCAACCAAAATGTGGGAGCTGGCTTGCCTGCGATCGCTGTGGGTCAGCAACTTATTTGCCAACTGATACACCGCTATCGCAGGCAAGCCAGCTCCCACATTGGATGTGTGGTGTGGCTTATTTTTTTACCAAGGCCGAGCACGCGGTTTTGAACGCCTCATGCTGGTACTTGTTCAGCGTCGCCGGCAGATCGAAGTTGTGCTTCTTGTTCTGTGCATTGATGGTTTGCGGCGACAGCAGAGTCACGTCAACGCCGTCCAGCAACTGCAGCACGCCTTCGATCTTGAAGGTGGTCGGGCCGCCGGCGAACTCGCCTTTCTTGCTGCGCTTCTTGATTGCGATGCGGGTGATGCCGTTGTCGCGCACAAACGCGGCCACCTGGCTGGCGAAGGCTTTGACGTTGGCGGCCTCGTCGTCATCGTCGAGGGCAATTTTTTTGCTGGGCAGGGCGACGTGCGTCAGGTCCTGGGCGGCAACGGCGATGATCGCTTCGCTGCCTTTGATTTCGATGCCGCAGAGAGTCATGGGTGGCCTTGGTTCAGAGGAAAGGATGCGCGCAATTGTCGCTTATTCCTGGCCAATCGACTCCAAAAACTCCGACCGCTCATCACTCATCCGTGCCAGGCAGTCATTCTGCGCAATGGCGTAGGCCTTGGTGCCGGTCACGGCCGGGAAGGTGTCCACCGCGCAATCGGCATCCCGCAGTTTTTCCCACTTCTGCTGGGCATCCTTCAGACGAGCGGTGATGTCCGCCAACTGTGCCTTATCGCTGGCATAGGTAGACCCCATGCGTTCCAGCAGGCCCTGGTAGTTATCCTTGAGCAGCTCTTGGGCAGTGGTTTTGTTGTAGGAGGCGCATTCCAGGGTCTGTTTGTCGTTTTCGATGCCATCACACGGGGTGCTGTCGGTGTCTTCGGCTGCGTGGACGCCGGTGGCGAGGAGTGCCAAAGCCAGGAAAATCGGTTTCATTGCGCCTTCTCATATCGGTGGATGGGTCGAATTCTGGCTCAAGCGTAGGCCAAAGAACAGATGCAGGACAGACACGTCTTAGCACCCTTTGTCGTGGATTGACGCTTTCGGCAATTCCCCTGTCGTTTTTGCACCCGGCTCCACCGGCCCCTGGGCATATGCTGGCCCCAAAGCGCCGGCAGACGATTCGGCGCATGAATCGCCAATAAGGGGACGCCTGATGAGCCCAGCCGAACTACACGCCGACAGCATCGTTATCGATGGGCTGATCATTGCCAAGTGGAACCGCGACCTGTTCGAGGACATGCGCAAGGGTGGCCTGACTGCCGCCAACTGCACAGTGTCGGTGTGGGAAGGCTTCCAGGCCACGATCAATAACATTGTGGCCAGCCAGACCCTGATCCGCGAGAACAGCGACCTGGTGATCCCGGTGAAAACCACTGCCGATATTCGCCGCGCCAAGGAGCAGGGCAAGACTGGCATCATCTTCGGCTTCCAGAATGCCCATGCCTTTGAAGACCAGCTCGGCTACGTCGAGATCTTCAAGCAGCTCGGCGTCGGCGTGGTGCAGATGTGCTACAACACCCAGAACCTGGTGGGCACCGGCTGCTATGAGCGTGACGGCGGCCTGTCGGGCTTCGGACGCGAGATCGTCGGCGAGATGAACCGCGTCGGCATCATGTGCGACCTGTCCCACGTCGGCTCCAAGACCAGCGAAGAAGTCATCCTCGAATCGAAAAAACCGGTGTGCTACTCCCACTGCCTGCCGTCCGGCCTGAAAGAGCACCCGCGCAACAAGTCCGATGAAGAACTCAAGTTCATTGCCGACCACGGTGGTTTTGTCGGCGTGACCATGTTTGCGCCCTTCCTGGCCAAGGGTATCGATTCGACCATCGACGATTATGCCGAAGCCATCGAATACACCATGAACATCGTCGGCGAAGACGCCATCGGCATCGGCACCGACTTCACCCAGGGCCATGGCCAGGATTTCTTCGAAATGCTGACCCATGACAAGGGCTACGCCCGTCGGCTGACCAGCTTCGGCAAGATCATCAACCCGCTCGGCATCCGCACCGTGGGCGAGTTCCCCAACCTGACCGAAACCCTGCTCAAGCGCGGCCACAGCGAGCGCGTGGTACGCAAGATCATGGGCGAGAACTGGGTCAACGTGTTGAAAGACGTCTGGGGCGAATAAGCCACCGTTTTTTCTCCCCCGGCCATTCGCGTCGGGGCATTACCAAGAATTTTCTGGAGTTGAGTTTCCATGGCCAAGATCGCCCCGCAATTGCCTATTGAAGTCGACAGCGAAACCGGTGTCTGGACTTCCGACGCCTTGCCGATGCTGTACGTACCGCGTCATTTCTTCGTCAACAACCACATGGGCATCGAAGAGGTGCTGGGTGCTGATGCCTACGCCGAAATCCTCTACAAGGCCGGCTACAAATCCGCCTGGCACTGGTGTGAAAAAGAAGCCGAATGCCATGGCCTGCAAGGCGTCGCAGTGTTCGAACACTACATGAAGCGCCTGTCGCAGCGCGGCTGGGGCCTGTTCAAGATCCAGGACATCGACCTCGACAAGGGCACCGCCAGCGTCAAGCTTGAACACTCGGCATTCGTCTACGTGTACGGCAAGGTCGGGCGCAAGGTCGACTACATGTTCACCGGCTGGTTTGCCGGCGCCATGGACCAGATTCTGCAAGCGCGCGGCAGCAGCATCCGCACCGTCGCCGAACAAGTCTACGGAGGCTCCGAAGAGGGCCACGACGACGGTCTGTTCACCGTCAAGCCGTTGTAAGCCGAGGACCGTGCCATGGCTTTCGAAGCAATGTTTGCGCCGATCCAGATCGGCAAACTGACCATCCGCAACCGTGTGCTCAGTACCGCCCACGCTGAGGTGTATGCCACCGACGGCGGGATGACCACTGAGCGCTACATCCGGTATTACGAAGAGAAAGCCAAGGGCGGTATTGGCCTGGCGATCTGTGGCGGCTCCTCCGTGGTGGCGATCGACAGCCCGCAGGAATGGTGGAGTTCGGTGAACCTGTCCACCGACCGCATCATCCCGCACTTCCAGAACCTGGCTGACGCGATGCACAAGCATGGCGCCAAGATCATGATCCAGATTACCCACATGGGCCGTCGCTCGCGTTGGGACGGCTTCAACTGGCCGACCCTGATGTCGCCCTCCGGCGTACGTGAGCCGGTACACCGCGCTACGTGCAAGACCATCGAGCCGGAAGAAATCTGGCGCGTGATCGGCAACTACGCCAGCGCCGCAGGCCGGGCCAAGGCCGGTGGCCTGGATGGCGTGGAACTGTCGGCGGTGCACCAGCACATGATCGACCAGTTCTGGAGCCCGCGGGTCAACAAACGTACTGATGAGTGGGGCGGCAGCTTCGAAAATCGCATGCGTTTCGGCCTGGAAGTGCTCAAGGCCGTGCGCGCCGAAGTCGGCCCGGATTTTTGCGTGGGCATCCGTTTGTGCGGGGATGAGTTCCATCCGGACGGTTTGTCCCACGAGGACATGAAACAGATCGCCAAGTACTACGACGACACCGGCATGCTCGACTTTATCGGGGTGGTCGGCTCGGGGTGTGACACCCACAACACCCTGGCCAACGTGATTCCGAACATGAGTTACCCACCGGAGCCGTTCCTGCACTTGGCGGCCGGCATCAAGGAAGTGGTCAAGTCCCCGGTGCTGCACGCGCAGAACATCAAGGACCCGAACCAGGCCACGCGCATCCTCGAAGGCGGCTATGTGGACATGGTCGGCATGACCCGCGCGCACATGGCCGACCCGCACCTGATCGCCAAGATCAAGATGGGCCAGATCGACCAGATCAAGCAGTGCGTCGGCGCCAACTATTGCATCGACCGCCAGTATCAGGGCCTGGACGTGCTGTGCATCCAGAACGCCGCGACCTCCAGGGAATACATGGGGGTGCCGCACATCATCGAGAAATCCACCGGGCCCAAACGCAAAGTGGTCGTGGTCGGTGCCGGCCCGGCCGGGATGGAGGCCGCTCGGGTCGCTGCCGAGCGTGGCCACGATGTGACCCTGTTCGAGAAAAAAGACTTTATCGGTGGGCAGATCACCACCGCGTCCAAGGCACCGCAGCGCGACCAGATCGCCGGTATCACTCGCTGGTTCCAGCTGGAACTGGCACGGCTCAACGTCGACCTGCGCCTGGGCGTGGCGGCGGATGCCGACACCATCCTCGACCTACGCCCCGATGTGGTGGTGCTGGCGGTGGGCGGGCATCCGTTCATTGAGCAGAACGAACACTGGGGCGCAGCCGAAGGCCTGGTGGTCAGCAGTTGGGATGTGCTCGACGGCAAGGTGGCGCCGGGCAAGAACGTGCTGGTGTACGACACCATCTGTGAATTCACCGGCATGTCAGTGGCCGACTTTCTGGCCGACAAGGGTTGCCAGGTCGAGATCGTCACCGACGACATCAAGCCTGGCGTGGCCATCGGCGGTACGTCGTTCCCGACCTACTACCGCAGCATGTACCCCAAGGAAGTGATCATGACCGGCGACATGATGCTGGAGAAGGTCTACCGCGAGGGCGACAAGCTGATCGCAGTGCTGGAGAACGAATACACCGGCGCCAAGGAAGAGCGGGTGGTGGACCAGGTGGTGGTGGAAAACGGCGTGCGCCCGGATGAAGAAATCTACTACGCCCTCAAGCAAGGGGCGCGCAACAAGGGGCAGATGGACGTCGAAGCGTTGTTCGCGATCAAGCCGCAACCGTGCCTGAGCGAACCGGGGGAAGGGTATTTGCTGTTCCGCATCGGTGACTGTGTGGCCCAGCGCAATACCCACGCCGCGATCTATGACGCCCTGCGCCTGTGCAAGGATTTCTGACCCAACACCGAACCAATGTGGACTCGGTCAAAAATGTGGGAGCGGGCTTGCTCGCGAAAGCGGTGTGTCAGTCGATACATCCGGTGGCTGATGCACCGCCTTCGCGAGCAAGCCCGCTCCCACATTAGAGCTGTGTGGTCTGTGGGAGCTTCACCATGTTGAACACCCTTCTTCCGATTCTCCTGTTTGCGGCGCTGGGCCTGGCTGTCCTCGGCGCTTTGCGCCGGGTGAACATGTGGCGCCGTGGCCGTGCCGCCAAGGTCGACCTGCTAGGCGGCCTATTGGCCATGCCCAAACGCTACATGGTCGACCTGCACCACGTGGTCGCCCGTGACAAATACATCGCCAACACCCACGTTGCTACCGCGCTGGGCTTTGTGTTGTCGGCGTTGCTGGCGATTCTGGTGCACGGTTTCGGCCTGCAGAATCGCATCCTCGGCTACGCCTTGCTGCTGGCCTCGGTATTGATGTTTGTTGGTGCCACTTTCGTCTATCTGCGTCGACGCAACCCACCCGCGCGCCTGTCGAAAGGCCCGTGGATGCGCCTGCCGAAAAGCCTGATGGCGTTCTCGGTCAGTTTCTTCCTGGTGACCTTGCCGGTGGCCGGGATCCTGCCTGCCGACTTCGGTGGCTGGCTGCTGGCTGCGCTGCTCGGTGCGGGCGTGCTGTGGGGCGTGTCGGAGATGTTCTTCGGCATGACCTGGGGCGGGCCGATGAAGCACGCGTTTGCCGGTGCCCTGCACCTGGCCTGGCACCGCCGCGCCGAACGTTTTGGCGGTGGCCGTTCCACGGGCCTCAAGCCGCTGGACCTGAGCGACAAAAGCGCGCCATTGGGCGTGGAAAAACCCAAGGATTTCACCTGGAATCAACTGCTCGGTTTCGACGCCTGCGTGCAGTGCGGCAAGTGCGAAGCCGCGTGCCCGGCCTTCGCTGCCGGCCAGCCGTTGAACCCGAAAAAGTTGATCCAGGACATGGTGGTCGGCCTGGCCGGTGGCACCGATGCCAAGTTCGCTGGCAGCCCGTATCCGGGCAAGGCCATTGGCGAGCACAGTGGCAACCCCCATCAACCGATCGTCAACGGCCTGGTGGACGCCGAGACCTTGTGGTCCTGCACCACCTGCCGCGCCTGTGTCGAAGAGTGCCCGATGATGATCGAGCACGTGGACGCCATCGTCGATATGCGCCGCCACCTGACCCTGGAAAAAGGCGCGACGCCGAACAAGGGCGCCGAGGTCCTGGAGAACCTGATCGCCACCGACAACCCCGGCGGATTTGCCCCAGGCGGGCGGATGAACTGGGCGGCGGACTTGAACCTGCCGTTGCTCGGCGACAAGCACACCACCGACGTACTGTTCTGGGTCGGCGACGGCGCCTTCGACATGCGTAACCAGCGGACCTTGCGCGCCTTCGTCAAAGTGCTGAAGGCGGCCAAGGTCGACTTCGCTGTGCTGGGCCTGGAGGAGCGCGATAGCGGCGACGTGGCCCGGCGCCTGGGTGATGAGGCGACCTTCCAACTACTGGCCGCGCGCAATATCCAGACCCTGGCCAAGTACCGCTTCCAGCGCATCGTGACCTGCGATCCCCACAGTTTCCATGTGCTGAAAAACGAATACGGCGCCTTCGACGGCCATTACCGGGTGCAGCACCACAGCACCTACATGGCCGAGCTGATCGACGCCGGCGCGCTGAACCTGGGCCAGCACAAAGGCAACAGCGTGACCTATCACGACCCGTGCTACCTGGGTCGTTACAACGGCGAGTACGAGGCGCCGCGCCAAGTGCTGCGGGCGTTGGGGATCGAGGTCAAGGAGATGCAGCGTTCGGGCTTCCGTTCCCGTTGCTGTGGCGGCGGGGGCGGCGCGCCGATCACCGATATTCCCGGCAAGCAGCGCATCCCCGACATGCGCATGGAAGACATCCGCGAGACCGGCGCCGAACTGGTGGCCGTCGGTTGTCCACAGTGCACGGCGATGCTCGAAGGGGTGGTCGAGCCACGCCCCCTGATCAAAGACATTGCCGAACTGGTGGCGGATGCCCTGCTCGAAGAGCCTGCACCGGCCAAGACCCCGAATTCGCGTGAACCTGCGGAGGTGCACTGATGAGCGACATTATCCGCCGCGACCCACGGGCCGAATGGATCGCCCGCAACCGCCTGCACCCGCTGCATGCGGCAATGCAACCGGAGCAGCACAGTTGGATGGGGCCTAACGGCATCATCCGCAAGAATGTGCACGGCATGGGTTTTATCGGCCCCAACGGCATCAAGCGTATCGACCGCAGCGGCGCCCAGCAGGGTGGCGCCACCAAGCGCACGGCAGCGGTGCAAGTGCAGTTGCCGCTGCATCAGGTGCCAGCCCCGGCGTTCTACATCAACGTGGTGCCGGATATGGTCGGCGGCCGCCTGAGCAGCCACGACCGCGACTTGCTGGGCCTGGCGCGGCAACTCGCCGGCAGCGACGGCGCGGTGCTGGCGGTGGTGTTTGGCGAGCACAAGGAAAGCGCGTTCGACACGGCCGGCGTGGACCGCCTGCTGGTGTTGGACGGCCGCGAATTCGACGGTTATTCACCGGAGCAACGGGTCCACGGCCTGCGGGCTGTGGATAACCAGTTCAGCCCGCGTCACTGGCTGCTGCCCGACAGCCGCAGTGGCGGTGGCGAACTGGGGCGGCGCTTTGCCGCGAGCCTCAAGGAGCGCCCGGCAACCCGGGTCTGGCAGATCAAGGGCAACGAGTGCATCGGCCGTGCCGGTGCGGGCCAGCAAGACTTGGCGCGAGCGCTGCCAAGGCTGATCCTGGCCGCCGTGGAATGTGCCGATCCCGTCAGCGATACGCGCCACGAAGTATTGCCAGTGGAGTTATCCACAGCCCTGGCGCGCAGTTTGCCGCGTATCGAGGATCTGGGCGCGGTGGCGGTGGATCCCGGTGCGATTCCCATGGCCGAGGCCGAGTTTATTTTCTCCGGTGGCAACGGGGTCAAGGATTGGGACCTGTTCCACCAGACCGCCGCCGCCCTGGGTGCCACCGAAGGTGCGTCGCGGGTGGCCGTGGACGATGGCTTCATGGCCCGTGATCGCCAGGTTGGCGCCAGTGGCATCTGGGTCACCGCGCGGGTGTATGTGGCCGTGGGGATCTCCGGGGCGATCCAGCACCTGCAAGGCATCGGTGCCTGCGACAAGGTGGTGGCCATCAACCTCGACCCGGGTTGCGACATGATCAAGCGTGCCGACTTGTCGGTGATTGGTGATAGCGCTGAAATTCTCCGGGCCTTGATCGCTGCGGTCCAGGCCCACCGCAACGGCGCCAAGCGCGATGCGGCTTAAGCAAAGGATATGGCCATGACGACCCATGTAATCAGTCTGGTATCCATCGGCGCCCACCCGACCTCCGGCCGGCCTCGCCGTGCCGAGCAGGATGCGCGCGCCGTCGAGCTGGGGCTGCAACTGGCTGGGGATAACTTGCAAGTGCTGCATGCCGGCGACATCGCCGAACCGACCCTGCGTGCCTATCTGGGCATGGGGCTTGCGCAGTTGCATGTGCTGGAACAACCGGCCGGCGCCGATGCCTTGCCGGTGCTCGGTGACTATCTACGCGACGCTGGCGCCCAGGTGGTGCTTACCGGCAGCCAGGCGGAAACCGGCGAAGGCTCGGGCATGTTGCCCTTCCTGTTGGCCGAGCAATTGGGCTGGCCACTGATTGTCGGGCTGGCCCAGGTGGAGTCCATCGACAGCGGTGTGGCCCATGTGCTGCAAGCCTTGCCGCGTGGTCAGCGGCGGCGCCTGAAAGTACGCCTGCCGTTCCTGGCCACGGTGGATAACGCCGGGCCCAAGCCTCGGCAAAGTGCCTATGGCCCAGCCCAGCGCGGCGTCCTGCAGGAGCACGACGTGCAGGTGGTGGACGATGAGTTATTCACAGGCGCCGTGCTGCAACCGGCCAAGCCTCGGCCCAAGCGCCTCAAAGTGATCAAGGCCAAGAGCGGCGCCGACCGTATGAAGGCCGCCACGGCCAAGGCCAGCGGCGGCGGTGGGCAGGTGCTCAAGGGGATCGGTCCTGAGGCGGGTGCGGACGCGATTCTCAAATTGCTGATTGAGGAAGGCGTGGTTCGATAGGGCCGAAATAATCACTCATACATGCGATTGCCGGTGAGCTTGCCAGCACCATGGAGGGCGACTAAACAAAGAACTTTCAACCAAAGGAATCAGCCCTATGCCCATCCTGTTTCGTCCGGCATTACCTGCCGATGCACGTGATATTGCCCGCCTGTTTCTGATTTCTTCAGAGGGGGCCGCCGCATACATCTGGAGCCAACTGGCAGAGCCGGGCCAGGACCTTCTGGACGTTGGTACCCGTCGTTATGCACGTTCAGGGGTGGATTTCTCCTATGAGAATTGCCTGATCGCCGAATCGGAAGGCGCAGTGGTGGGCATGATGCACAGCTATGTCATGCGCCATGACCCGGATGCAGAGCCGGTTACCGATCCCGTCCTCGCGCCCTACGCGGACCTGGAAATCCCCGATACCCTCTATATTTCCAGCTTGGCGTTGCACGAAGGTTGGCGTAACCAAGGCCTGGGTGTGCAATTTCTCGCCCATGCCCGAGAGCGGGCCGACCGCCTGGGGCTTATCGGCTTGAGCCTGATTGACTATGCGGCCAATACGGGGGCCCTGAGGTTTTACAAGCGCCATGGTTTTCGTATCGTCGGCAGTTGTCAGGTAACCCCCCACCCGATGCTGGCTGTGACCGGTGAGGCCTATTTGATGCAGTACCCGTAATCTTTGATTGCGGTTACCCACAATCCCTGTTGAACCCTCTGTGGATAACCTGTTCGCGGCTGTCCACATCCCAATAGAATCAGGCCATGCAGCCCTCTGTACGAAAAACAACCAACCTAAGCGACGGTTTTTACTGGGCTTTTTCTGTGGATAAGGAAAAACTCCGACCCAGAGTTGCCCCCAAAGTCTGTTGGTGCTTCTGTGGATAAGATGTTCGCTATCCGCTACAGGCCTTATAGATAAAGGCTTGTAGTGGATTGGTTGAAATATGATCAATATTGCCATTTCAGCTTGAGTCTTCGCGCAAAGCCTCGATTTTGCTCGGTTTCAGATGGTTTTCCACAGATAAGCCAAAGTTGCCCCCAAAGTCTGTTGGCGCTTCTGTGGATAAGGTGTTTGCGTTTCTCTACAGCCTATATAAACCGTGGTCTGTAGGCTTTTGATCAAAAAATGATCGATGCTGGATAGAATCCGCTTATTTGAATAAGTCACGGATTTTCTTGGTTTTATTTTGAGGGGAGAGAGCAGTTGCCCACAATTGCTGTGGGTTGGTTTGTGGATAAGTTGTTGGGCGATGGCTGGAGGGCAGGTTAGTAGTGGGCTGGAGGCGCGATGATCAATTTGTGACCAAGTGGAGAGCCAAACTGTGGGGGCAAGCCCGCCCCCACAGTTTGATGCTCGGTGGGTCAGTTACTCGTGTGCGGCAACGCCCTTGAGGTATGGCGCCGGTGCTGCTCCCAGGTTGTTGAGCATACGCTCGCTGTACCAGTCCACAAAGTTCACCACGCCAAACTCATAGGTCTTGGAGTACGGCCCCGGCTGGTAAGCGGTGGAGTTGATCCCGCGCTGGTTCTCTTCGGCCAGGCGACGGTCCTGGTCATTGGTCGCGTCCCACACCTGGCGCATGCGCTCGACGTCGTAGTCCACACCTTCCACGGCGTCCTTGTGCACCAGCCACTTGGTGGTGACCATGGTTTCCTGGGCGCTGATTGGCCATACGGTGAAGACGATGATGTGATCGCCCATGCAGTGGTTCCACGAGTGTGGCAGGTGCAGGATGCGCATCGAGCCCAGGTCCGGGTTCTGGATCCGGCCCATCAATTTCTTGCAGCCCTGTTTGCCATCCAGGGTCATGGATACGGTGCCCTTGAGCAGCGGCATGCGCACGATGCGGTTACGCAGGCCGAAGCTGGCGTGGGCGTAAGGGATTTTCTCGGCGTCCCAGGCGGCGGCTGACGCGGCGACGTGGTCCTTGAAGGCCTGGTCGGCCCGTGGGTCGGTGACGTCGTCCCATTCCAGCAGGGTTTTCAGCAGCTCGGGGTGCGAGGCGTTGCAGTGGTAGCACTCGCGGTTGTTTTCCAGCACCAGTTTCCAGTTGGCTTTTTCGAACAAGGTGGTCTGGATCGCCACCTTGGTGTTTTCCATGTCGTAGGGTTCCATGTAGTGGTTCAGCGTCGACAGAAAGTCATCGATGGCCGGCGGGTTCTCGGCCAGGCTGATGAAGATGTAGCCGCCGGCGGTCTTCACGTTCACTGGCTTGAGGCCGTATTGCTTCATGTCGAAGTCGGCGCCCATCTCGGTGCCGGCGAACAGCAGGCGCCCGTCGAGTTCGTAGGTCCACTGGTGGTAGTGGCAAACCAGTTTGGCGACCTTGCCCTTGTCGCTGGTGCACAAGCGCGAACCGCGATGGCGGCAGACGTTGTGAAAGGCATGCACCACGCCTTCGGCACCACGAATCACGATGATCGGGTTTTTGCCGATCTGCAGGGTCAGGTAATTGCCCTTGGTGGGGATTTCGCAAGTCATGCCGGCGATCAACCATTCCTTCTGGAAGATCTCCTGCATGTCGATATCGAACAGTCGCTGGTCAGAATAAAACGGCTGCGGCAGCGAGAACGTGCGCTCGCGTTCTTGCAGCATTTGTGCGGTGGCCTTGCGTGCGGGTTCCAGCGGATCGCCCAAGCTCAGGGTTGCGGTGACGTCCATCGTGTGTGTCCTCAAGGCCATTCTGTGTGGCCGCGATAAGTGGCTAATCAGGTTTGCAGCAAGGCGTAAAGAAAGCGTCGTTGTTGGCTGCGAGTGTGGGCCCGGCGGTGCCCGCAACCTTATCCATTAACGACATGGCCCACTCTGTTCCCGACGCGCAACCCCAGTGGTATGGGGGCTGGTCGCGATAAGTATGCGAATGTCGCAGATAGGTAAATGGCAGGTAGCGGCCTTACGCAGAATCGCCAGCATCAAGCCGAACTACGGCCGTGGAGAACAGCATGTCCAACAGCTTCCTGAATCCTGTCACCACCCAGACCTGGGCCAATGGTCGACACATTGTCCGTTGCGTCAAAGTCATCCAGGAAACCTGGGACGTGCGCACCTTCTGCTTTATGGCTGACCAGCCGATCCTGTTCTTTTTCAAGCCGGGGCAGTTCGTCACCCTGGAGCTGGAAATCGAAGGCCAGCCGATCATGCGCTCCTACACCATTTCCAGTTCGCCGTCGGTGCCCTACAGCTTTTCGGTGACGATCAAGCGCGTACCGGGCGGACGGGTTTCCAACTGGCTGCACGACACCCTGCATGAAGGGCAAGAGCTGGCGGTACACGGCCCGGTTGGGTTGTTCAATGCCATCGACTTCCCGAGCCCGAAGGTGTTGTACCTGAGCGGTGGCGTGGGGATCACGCCGGTGATGTCCATGGCCCGTTGGTTCTACGACACCAACGCCAATGTCGACATGACCTTTATCCACAGCGCGCGCTCGCCCAAAGACATCATCTACCACCGCGAGTTGGAGCACATGGCCTCGCGGATCGACAACTTCAGCCTGCACCTGATCTGCGAGAAGCACGGTCTGGGTGAGCCCTGGGCCGGGTATCGCGGGTACCTGAACCACAAGATGCTGGAGTTGATGGTGCCGGACTTCCTTGAGCGCGAAGTGTTCTGTTGCGGCCCCACGCCGTACATGAATGCCGTCAAGCGCTTGTTGGAAGTGGCCGGTTTCGACATGGCGCGTTATCACGAGGAGTCTTTCGGTGCCACGCCGCCGGAAGCCCGTGCCGACGCGGTGGAGCAAGCCGAACAAGCAGCGGACGCGCCGGAAATTGACCTGGCGGACCTGCACCAGGTGGAGTTCATTGCGTCTGGGAAAAGCATCCGTGTGGCGCCGGGCGAAACGGTCCATGCGGCGGCGGCCAAGCTCGGCCTGCTGATTCCCAAGGCTTGCGGCATGGGTATTTGCGGGACCTGCAAGGTCATGAAGTTGGGCGGAGAAGTGGAAATGGAGCACAACGGCGGCATCACTGAGGAGGACGAAGCCGAGGGTTACATCCTGTCGTGCTGCAGCGTGCCCAAGGGGGATGTGCGCATCGAGTTCTAATCCCCCGCTGATCGTTCCCCCGCGAAGGTGGGAACGATCAGCGGCAGGGATTAACGTGCGTAGATATGGATCGCGAATTGCTCGCCTGAAGCTGTCGGTTCGAAGACTTTTTCAGTGATTCTCAAGGTCCTGCCAGGTTCCTGGATGATGTCACCGACTTGCGCCAGTTTCCTGAAGTCATCCCAGCCTACGATGGTGGTCGAGAGTTGGGTGTCACTTTTCAGGATGATGCCGAAGTTTTGATTTTCCATGGTGTAGTACTCTGCTGGATTTCCGTTTCCGGCCGATTATTCGGCAGGCAGTTTGGCCCGGAAGGTGACCTCTGCAGCGGCCTTTTCCTTGCGGGTCACAAGATCCTAGTCCATGAAAAACGGATTGGTAGCTGTCAGAAATATCAAAAAACAGTCTCGGCAATCCGCCAGTATGCAGCACAGGGCTCAGTACAAACCCGGCCGACGGTCTTGATGTACGTGGTTGTGCTCGCTGATGAATTTGTCCCTGGCCTGGGCCAGCGGCAGGTCAGCCACCAGGCGCTGTTCTTTCTGATGTGAGACTGCACCGGCCAAGGGGTAGCCATCGGCGTCGACAATCACGGATCCCCCCACCCAGTTGACGCCCCGCTCTTCGCCATGACGGTCGCAAGCGGCGATGAACATGCGGTTGACTGCGGCGTTGGCCTGGACCCGGACTATTTCTGCCGGCCTCTCGCCGGCTGGGCGCGGGCCGTCCGGCCAGTTCACGGGGACACAGAGCAGGTCGGCCCCGGCCAGTGCTGCCAGGCGTACCCACTCGGGCAATTCCAGGTCGTAGCAGATCATCATGGCGATGCGCCCGACAGCGGTTTCGACCAGCGGTGGGGGCTCGCTGCCGGGGGTGAAGATCAACTTTTCGCGATCCCACAAATGCACCTTGCGGTACACCGTCAGCCTGCCGTCGGGTTCGATCAGCGCTGCGCTGTTGGCTAGGTGGTCTGCCGCCAGCCGCTCACAAAACCCGGCCACGACAATGATGCCCAGCTCGCTCGCGAGGGTTTTCCACAGGGTGAGTGTCGGGCCGTCCAGCGCCTCGGATACCGCCAGGGCTTCCTGACGGTCATTGAACACATAGCCGCTTTGCATCAACTCCGGCAACACCACCACCTGCGCGCCCAGCGCCGCCGCACCGCGAATAGCCTCGGCGCTGAGTGTGCGGTTGTGTTCCACATCGGCGATACGCGGTGCGAGTTGGTGACAGATGACACGTAGGGTATTCATGGTTTATTACCTTCCAGCATGGCCTCGCTGGCGATAATGGCACGGCGTTCGGCATCACGGTCAAGGTTACGGCTCATCATGCAATAGATGGCCGCGGAAACGCCCAGGCCAATCACGAACGCGATGTCAGCCCCGCCCAGCGCCACGGCGGCCGGCCCTTCATAGAAACTCAGCGACATGAACGGGATCATCGACACCAGGCCCAGGCAGTACGCAACCAGGCCGGCCTTGCCCCATTGGCCATAGATGCCGGCGGGGTTGAAGATGTCGCTGATGGCGTATTGGCCTTTGCGCACCAGGTAGAAGTCCGCGAGGTTGACGGCGGTCCACGGCACCAGGAAGTACAACATTAGCAGCACAAACGTATTGAAGCTGGCCAGGTAGCTGTCGGGAATGCTCAAGGCGATCAGGAAAATGATCACCGCTACCAGGCCGATGCCGATGACCCGGCTCTTGAGGCGCGGCTGGATCTTCACGAAGCCGTCGATGGCACTGATACCGGTCAGCATCGCGCCATAGCAGTTGACTGCCATGATGCCAACCAGTGCTGGCACCGCGATCAGCACGGTAAAGGTGCCGAAGCCGGGAATTACTTGGTTGCCCACGGTGCGCACGCTGCCGATGGCATCGGGAGAAGGCAGGGCCGAGGCCAGGAATGCGCCCAGCGACATCAGCCACAGGGCTGAGCCGGCAGCGCCCAGGTATGTCCAGAAAATCACCCGGCGCGACGGGGTTTGGTGGGGCAGATAGCGCGAGTAGTCCGAGACATAGACGGCGTAGCTGATCTGATAACCGGCCGCGGCGCTGAGCTGGATCAGGAACGCTGACCAGGAGAAATGCGCCTCGGCCACCGCCGCATCGGCTGACAGGCTCATCAAGGCGGCGACGGTCAGTACCGCGAACACGCTGATCATCACGTAGGTCAGCCAGCGTTGCACGGTGTGCAGCAAGTCATGGCCGATCACCGCAATCACCACCGCAAGGATGATCATCAGCGCATACCACGGCGCCCGGCTTCCCGGCAGGACCGTGTTGATGGCGTCGGTGGCGAGAATCACGTTGAACACGTTGAAGCCGATGTACACAAAGATCACGGCGATGAACGGTACGATCGCCCCGCGCAGGCCGAACTGGGCCCGCGACTGGATCATCTGCGGCAAGCCCATGCGCGGGCCCTGGTTGGCGTGGAAGGCCATGGCGAAAGTGCCCAGGCCCACGCCGATGACAATCGCCAGGATTGCATAGACCAGGCTCAAGCCCAGCGCAGCGCCGGTGAACCCGGTGACCATGGTGGTGAGGACGAAATTGCCGGTGAACCAAAAGGGACCTTGGTGCCAGACTTTGCCGTGCCGTTCGTTGCGCGGCACATAGTCAATGGAACGGGTCTCGATTTTCAGGCCGGGTGTGACGGGAGGAGCCGTCTTGTCAGATAGGGCGTTCATAGATTCACGGCTTGTTTTTATAGTGAGTGCCGCAGCATCGGGTAACTGGTGAGCCAATTGAATCGTGATCTATAAATAATCACTTCAGACTTTTCGTAAGTAATGGGTTTTTATCAGTGGCGATGGAACCCCGCACTCTTATTGCAAAGCGATATAACTGCAGCCTAGAAGATCTTCTAGGCTGATCCTCAGTCCCGTCGCAGTCGCCTTTAGCCTTGTAGTAGAGGGTGGACAATCACCCAACCAACCTGCAAGGAAGCAATCATGTCTGCAATTCCCTCCCGTTCCCAAGGTGCCCAACGGCTGTTGAACAACAACGTTACGGCGCTGATTCCTGATTTCCCTTTTCATTACGCCTGGTATTTATTGCGGGCGGCCATGTTTAAGCAGCCTCTGGGTCGCGTCTCCGAGGAGCGGCTGGGGGAACAGGTGCTGATTGTCGGTGCCGGTGTCTCCGGGCTGGTTGCTGCCTATGAAGCCATGCGCATGGGCCTGCATCCGATTGTGGTAGAGGCCTCTGGCCGCATCGGCGGGCGGCTCTACTCCCACGTGGTGGGTGATCGCAACGACCCTCAGAACCGGGTGATCTGTGAGTTGGGAGCCATGCGCTTTCCCAAGTCCGGAAAGGCGTTGATGCACTACTTTGATAAGGTCGGGATGAGCACCAATTCGGCGGATTTTCCCAACCCCGGTTCGCCTGCTGCGCCCAGTACCGTTGTCGACTATAAGAATGAGCAGACGTATTACGAGCGCAACGACCTGCCGGACAAGTACAAAAGAATCGAGGACATGTTCTTCCTCGATTTTCTGGCGCAGGACCCGATCCGGTTTGCCGATATGGAAGCTGCGATGAGTGAAGGTCAGGTGAACCAGGACGAAATCAAGGCGATCTGGAACACGATCCTGAGGGCGGGATGGGATGGCCTCAGTTTCTATGCCGCCATGGTCGAGCAGGCCAAGTGGAGCCGTGAAGATATCGACCTTTTTGGCCAGATCGGCTTCGGTACTGGCGGCTGGAACACCGATTACCCAAACTGTTTCCTGGAAGTGCTGCGGGTGCTTTATACCGGCCTGGATACCAACCATACCTTGATGTACGACGGCTCCAGTGAACTGCCCCAGCGCTTATGGAGCGGCACGCCGGCTTCGTTTGGCGACGCCCTGGTCCATTGGCCGGCGGACACGACTGTGGAGAGTCTGACGGGTCGGGAAATTACCGATCCTCTCAACCAGGAGGTTCGACAGATCCATCGTCTGGCAGATGGCACATTCGATGTGCACCTGCATGACAACAAGTCGGGCAGCGACACTGTGCGCAACTTTAAAAGTGTGGTCTATACACCGCATGTGCGGATCCTCGACAAGTTCCGCTATATGGATGGCAAGGCACGTTTCACCTCAATGAACAGTTTGCTACCCCAGGCTACCTGGGAGGCGGTCATGTATACCCACTACATGCAGTCGGCGAAAATCTTCGCCACCACCCGGCGGCCGTTTTGGGATGATGTCGAGGATGGTCGCTACAAGATGAGCGTGACCTTGTCGGATCGCCTGACTCGTGGCACGTACCTGTTGGACTACGGCCCAGGCAACGGAGTGAACAAGGGCAGCGGGATGTTTCTCTCATATACCTGGAACGATGACAGCCTGAAGTTTCTGGGGGACCGCAGCGCGCCGTTGCCGTCCCATGTCCAGTTGTGTACGACCTTGCTGGATACCGTGTACGCCAACACGCAACTGAACCTGGCGGCCGAGTTCGGCATGGTTGACCCCTTTGTTGAGATCAACTGGGAAGAAGAGCCGTTTTACCTGTGTGCCTTCAAGATGAACCTGCCGGGGCAGTATGAGTATCAGCGCCTGCTGTTTTCCCAGTTCATGAGCGGTGTGAAGGAGGGGGCGCCGGACGGTTTCATTCTGTCGGGAGATGACATCTCCTGGACCGGCGGCTGGGCCGAGGGCGCTGTGACCACAGCCTTGAATGCGGTAAACAAACTGGCGGTGAAATTTGGCGGCGGGGCGTTCGAAAACAATCCCGGGCCGATTGACCAGTGGGATGCCTTGAAACCCCTCCAGTTGTAGGGCTCTGCTTACCGGCGGTGGCGATTTTGAAGGCGCCATCGCCGGTATGAGATCAGGCGCCCATCACTTCGCGAATATCCGCCGCGAGTTCACGTACGCGTTCTTCCTCGGTATCCCACGCACACATGAAGCGTGCGCCGCCCTTGCCAATGAACGTGTAGAAGCGCCAGCCCTTGGCGGTCAGCGCGGCAATGGCCGGTTCCGAGAGTTGCAGGAACACGCCGTTGGCCTGCACCGGGAACATCAACTCCACACCGGGAATATCCGCCACCAGGCTGCTGAGCAACTGCGCACAGTGGTTGGCGTGACGCGCATGCTTGAGCCAGGCATCGTTTTCCAAAAGGCCGACCCATGGCGCAGAAAGGAAGCGCATCTTCGACGCCAACTGGCCGGCCTGTTTGCAGCGGTAGTCGAAGTCCTCGGCCAGCTTGTGGTTGAAGAACAGGATCGCTTCGCCCACCGCCATGCCGTTCTTGGTGCCGCCAAAGCACAACACGTCTACGCCGGCTTTCCAGGTCAGGTCTGCGGGTGAGCAGCCAAGGAAGGCGCAGGCGTTGGAGAAGCGTGCGCCGTCCATGTGCAGGTTCAGCCCCAGTTCCTTGCAGGTGACACTGATGGCGCGGATTTCATCCGGGGTGTACACGCTGCCCACTTCGGTGGCCTGGGTCAGGGTCACGACGCGGGGCTTGGGGTAGTGGATATCCTGGCGCTTGAGCGCGATCTCGCGGATCGACTCCGGGGTCAGCTTGCCATTCTCGGTACGGGCGGTGAGCAGCTTGGAGCCGTTGGAGAAAAACTCCGGTGCGCCACATTCGTCGGTCTCGACGTGGGCGGTTTCCGAGCAAATCACGCTATGGTAGCTCTGGCACAAGGACGACAGGGCCAGGGAGTTGGCGGCGGTGCCGTTGAAGGCGAAGAACACTTCGCAGTCGGTTTCAAACAGTTTGCGGAAACCGTCGGCGGCACGGTGGGTCCATTCATCGTCGCCATAGGCGCGTTGATGGCCCTGGTTGGCGAGTTCCATGGCGGCCCAGGCTTCCGGGCAGATACCGGAATAGTTATCGCTGGCGAATTGTTGGCTCTTGTCGGTCATGGCCCGTTCCTGTGGTCGATGTTGGTGCGCACTTTAACCAAGAATATCCGGAGGGCGCACGCACTGTTAATGCAAAGTCTCTGGGGAATTATGCACGGTACTGAAACGATTCCTGTAGGACGCGTGCGCGATGGCGCTCTCGACCTGCTCAAATGGCTGGCCCTGCTGTGCATGGTGCTCGATCACTTGCGTTATGTCGGCTTGAACCTCGACGGCCTTTACGTACCGGGGCGCCTGGCGTTCCCGTGGTTTTGCCTGGCGATTGCGGCGAACCTGTACCGGGTCAAGGATGGACCTGCGACCTTTCAATGGCGTTACTTGGGCTGGTTGCTGCTGTTCAGCGTGATCAGCGAGGTGCCGTATCGGATGTTTATCGAGGATGCCGATACTTTGAATGTGCTGCCAACCCTGGCGCTGGGCTTGCTGGTTGCCCGGGGATGGCAGCAGAAGACGCTTTTTGATCGTGGATTGGCGCTGATCGCCTTGTTATTGGCGGCGGTATTTTCGTCGAGCCTGATGTTCGGTTTTTTTGGTGTATGGCTGCCGTTGGCGATGCTGCTGGTGTTCAGTCGACCCTGGTATTTCAGCGTAGTGCCGGGGTTGGTGTGTGTGGCTGCCAATCAGTGGCAGGTATTGCTCAATAGCGGCAACCTCGTTGCGATGCTCGGGTTGGCTACATGCCTGATTGCGCCATTGGCCGGATTGGTCTTGTTGCGACATGCCAAAAATGCCTCGCCGCCAGCCATGCGTCGCTGGGCCTACATCCTCTATCCCTTGCATTTTCTCCTGCTATTACTCGTCCGTCAGATCATCGCCTAACCCCCTGTAGGAGCGAGCTTGCTCGCGAAAAGCGTCAACGAGAACGCGGGCTGCCTGATTGAACGCAGCGCCCTCAGGTTTTTCGCGAGCAAGCTCGCTCCTACAGTTTGTCGGCCTCCAGTTAGCATTTGCTCAGGCCATGTCGTAAACGCACCTTTGCGTGGCGTGCGCAGGCATTTGGTCTGTTTGCGCCGGCCCTACCATCGCATCAAAGGGCCCTGCACGGGCCTCAACAATACGAAAGGCTGGGAGAGACGCGATGTTCAGCAAACAAGACCAGATCCAGGGATATGACGACGCACTGCTGGCGGCCATGAATGCCGAGGAGCAGCGTCAGGAAGATCATATCGAGCTGATCGCGTCGGAGAACTACACCAGCAAGCGCGTCATGCAGGCCCAGGGCAGCGGCCTGACCAACAAATACGCCGAAGGCTATCCAGGCAAGCGCTACTACGGTGGCTGCGAGCATGTGGATAAAGTCGAGGCCCTGGCCATCGAGCGCGCCAAGCAGCTGTTCGGCGCCGATTACGCCAACGTGCAACCGCACTCCGGCTCGTCCGCCAACAGCGCGGTGTACCTGGCGCTGATCAATGCCGGCGACACCATCCTCGGCATGAGCCTGGCCCACGGCGGTCACCTGACCCACGGCGCCAAGGTGTCGTCCTCAGGCAAGCTGTACAACGCCGTGCAGTACGGCATCAACACCGACACCGGGCTGATCGACTACGACGAAGTCGAGCGCCTGGCGGTGGAGCACAAACCAAAGATGGTCGTGGCGGGTTTCTCTGCCTACTCCAAGACCCTGGATTTCCCACGCTTCCGTCAGATTGCCGACAAGGTTGGCGCGCTGCTGTTCGTCGACATGGCCCACGTCGCCGGCCTGGTGGCGGCTGGCCTGTACCCGAACCCGCTGCCTTACGCCGATGTGGTTACCACTACCACGCACAAAACCTTGCGCGGTCCACGTGGCGGTTTGATCCTGGCCAAATCCAACGAAGAGATTGAGAAAAAACTCAACTCCGCCGTGTTCCCTGGCGCACAGGGCGGCCCGCTGATGCACGTGATCGCGGGCAAGGCTGTGTGCTTCAAGGAAGCGATGGAGCCAGGCTTCAAGGCTTATCAACAGCAGGTGATCGACAACGCCCAGGCCATGGCCAGCGTGTTTATCAAGCGTGGCTACGATGTGGTGTCCGGCGGCACCGATAACCACCTGTTCCTGGTCAGCCTGATCCGCCAGGGCCTCACCGGCAAAGACGCAGACGCCGCCCTCGGTCGCGCCCACATCACCGTCAACAAGAACGCGGTGCCCAACGACCCGCAGTCGCCATTCGTGACCTCGGGCCTGCGCATCGGCACCCCGGCGGTGACCACGCGCGGTTTCAAGGTGGCGCAGTGCGTTGAGCTGGCCGGCTGGATCTGCGACATCCTCGACAACCTCGGCGATGCCGATGTCGAGGCCAACGTGGCCAGGCATGTGTCCGCCTTGTGCGCTGATTTCCCGGTTTATCGCTGAGCGCGGTTTTGGAGTAATGACTATGCAACGCTACTCGGGCTTCGGCCTCTTCAAGCACTCCCTCAGCCATCACGAAAACTGGCAGAAGATGTGGCGCACGCCGACCCCGAAAAAGGTCTACGACGTGGTCATCGTCGGCGGTGGCGGGCATGGTCTGGCGACGGCCTACTACTTGGCCAAGGAACACGGGATCACCAATGTGGCCGTGGTCGAGAAAGGCTGGCTGGGCGGCGGTAACACCGCGCGCAACACCACCATCGTGCGGTCCAACTACCTGTGGGACGAGTCGGCCCACCTTTATGAACATGCGATGAAGTTGTGGGAAGGTCTGTCCCAGGACTTGAACTACAACGTGATGTTCTCCCAGCGCGGCGTCTACAACCTGTGCCACACCTTGCAGGACATCCGTGACTCCGAGCGTCGCGTCAGTGCCAACCGCCTCAACGGTGTGGACGGTGAGCTGCTCAACGCCAAGCAGGTCGAGGACGAAATCCCTTACCTCGACTGCTCAAAAAACACTCGATATCCGGTACTCGGCGCCACCGTGCAACGGCGCGGCGGCGTGGCCCGTCACGATGCCGTGGCGTGGGGTTTTGCCCGCGCCGCCGACGCCTTGGGCGTGGACTTGATCCAGCAGACCGAAGTCATCGGTTTCCGTAAGGAAAACGGCGTGTGCATCGGTGTGGAAACCAACAAAGGCTTTATCGGTGCCAAGCGCGTCGGCGTGGTCACAGCCGGTAACTCCGGGCACATGGCTTCGCTCGCCGGGTTCCGCCTGCCGATCGAATCCCACCCGCTGCAAGCGTTGGTGTCTGAGCCGATCAAGCCGATTATCGACAGCGTGATCATGTCCAACGCCGTGCACGGTTACATCAGCCAGTCCGACAAGGGCGACCTGGTGATCGGCGCCGGTATCGACGGCTACAACGGCTACGGCCAGCGTGGTTCGTACCCGGTGATCGAACACACCATCCAGGCCATCGTCGAGATGTTCCCGGTGCTGTCGCGGGTGCGCATGAACCGCCAGTGGGGCGGCATCGTCGACACCACGCCGGACGCGTGCCCGATCATCTCCAAGACCCCGGTCCCGAACATGTTTTTCAACTGCGGTTGGGGCACTGGTGGCTTCAAGGCCACCCCCGGCTCAGGCAACGTATTTGCCGCGAGCCTGGCCAAGGGTGAAATGCACCCGTTGGCGGCACCTTTCTCCATCGACCGTTTCCACAACGGTGCGCTGATCGACGAACACGGCGCTGCGGCCGTCGCCCACTAACAGGAGAAATTCCCTATGTTGCATATCTTCTGTCCTCACTGTGGCGAACTGCGCTCCGAAGAGGAATTCCACGCCTCCGGCCAAGCGCATATCCCGCGCCCGCTGGACCCCAATGCCTGCACCGACGAAGAGTGGGGCGACTACATGTTCTTTCGCGATAACCCCCGTGGGCTGCATCACGAACTGTGGATCCATGCCGCCGGTTGCCGTCAGTACTTCAACGCCACCCGCGACACCCTGACCTACGAAATTCTTGAAACCTACAAGATCGGCGAGAAGCCGCAATTCACCGCCAAGGCCTCTGGAGAGAAGGTATGAGCCAGATCAATCGCCTGTCCAACGGTGGCCGGATCGACCGTAATAAAGCCCTGACCTTCACTTTCAACGGCCAGAGCTACAAGGGCTTTGAAGGCGACACACTGGCCGCAGCGCTGCTGGCCAACGGTGTTGACATCATCGGCCGCAGCTTCAAGTATTCGCGCCCGCGTGGCATCTTTGCCGCCGGCGCCGAAGAGCCGAACGCGGTGCTGCAAATCGGTGCCACCGAAGCCACGCAGATTCCCAACGTACGCGCCACGCAACAGGCGCTGTATCAAGGTTTGGTTGCTACCAGCACCAACGGCTGGCCGAGCGTGAACAACGACATGATGGGCATCCTCGGCAAGGTCGGCGGCAAGCTGATGCCGCCGGGCTTCTACTACAAAACCTTCATGTACCCGCAATCGTTCTGGATGACTTACGAGAAGTACATCCGCAAGGCCGCAGGCCTGGGTCGCTCGCCGACCGAGAACGATCCGGACACCTACGACAACATGAACCATCACTGCGATGTGCTGATCGTCGGTGCCGGCCCTGCGGGCCTGGCTGCGGCCCTGGCCGCTGCGCGCAGCGGCGCACGGGTGATCATCGCCGATGAACAGGAAGAGTTCGGCGGCACCTTGCTCGATTCCCGTGAAAGCCTGGACGGCAAGCCAGCGGTGGAGTGGGTCGCCAGTGTGATCGCCGAGCTGCAAGCGCTGCCGGGTGTGCTGCTGTTGCCGCGTGCCACCGTCAACGGCTACCACGATCACAATTTCCTGACCATTCATGAGCGCCTTACCGACCACCTCGGCGATCGTGCACCGATTGGCCAGGTGCGCCAGCGCATGCACCGCGTTCGCGCCAAGCGCGTGGTGCTGGCGACCGGTGCTTGCGAGCGGCCGCTGGTGTACGGCAACAACGATGTGCCGGGCAATATGCTGGCTGGCGCGGTCTCCACCTATGTGCGTCGTTATGGTGTCGCACCGGGCAAGAAGTTGCTGCTGTCGACCAACAACGACCACGCTTACCGTGTTGCGCTGGACTGGTTCGATGCGGGCCTCTCAGTGGTCGCCGTGGCCGATGCGCGTCACAACCCGCGCGGTGCGCTGGTTGAAGAGGCTCGCGCCAAAGGCATTCGCATCCTCACCGGCAGTGCGGTGATCGAGACCCGTGGCAGCAAGCATGTGACCGCTGCCCGCGTGGCGGCCATCGATGTCAAAGCCCATAAAGTCACCAGCCCCGGCGAGTGGCTGGACTGTGACCTGGTGGCCAGTTCCGGCGGCTACAGCCCGGTGGTACACCTGGCTTCGCACCTGGGTGGCAAGCCGACCTGGCGTGAAGATATCCTCGGTTTCGTCCCCGGCGAAGCGCCACAAAAACGTGTGTGCGTGGGGGGCATCAACGGTGTCTACGGCCTGGGTGACTCCCTGGCCGATGGTTTTGAAGGCGGCGTGCGCGCGGCCAGCGAAGCCGGGTTTGCCCCGGTGGAAGGCACCTTGCCAAAAGCTCTGACGCGTCTGGAAGAGCCAACCCTGGCGCTGTTCCAGGTGCCCCACGAGAAAGCCACTGCACGGGCGCCGAAGCAATTTGTCGACTTGCAGAACGACGTCACCGCCGCCGCCATCGAACTGGCCACCCGCGAGGGCTTCGAGTCGGTGGAACACGTCAAGCGCTACACCGCACTGGGTTTTGGCACCGACCAGGGCAAGCTGGGCAACGTCAACGGCCTGGCGATTGCCGCCCGTTCGCTGAACGTGACCATCCCGCAGATGGGCACCACCATGTTCCGTCCCAACTACACGCCGGTCACCTTCGGCGCGGTCGCGGGCCGTCACTGTGGGCATATCTTCGAACCGGTGCGCTACACCGCGCTGCAAGCCTGGCACGTGAAGAGCGGCGCCGAGTTTGAAGATGTCGGCCAGTGGAAGCGCCCTTGGTATTTCCCGCGCAACGGTGAAGACCTGCATGCCGCGGTCAAACGCGAATGCCTGGCGGTGCGCGACAGCGTGGGCCTGCTGGATGCGTCCACCCTCGGCAAGATCGATATCCAGGGCCCGGATGCCCGCGAGTTCCTCAACCGTATCTACAGCAACGCCTGGACCAAGCTCGACGTGGGCAAGGCGCGCTACGGCCTGATGTGCAAGGAAGACGGCATGGTCTTCGACGACGGCGTGACCGCCTGCCTTGCGGACAACCACTTCCTGATGACCACCACCACTGGCGGCGCGGCGCGTGTGTTGCAGTGGCTGGAAATCTACCAGCAGACCGAATGGCCGGACCTCAAGGTGTACTTCACTTCGGTCACCGACCACTGGGCGACCATGACCCTGTCCGGTCCCAACAGCCGCAAGCTGCTGGCCGAAGTCACTGATATCGACCTGGACAAGGACGGTTTCCCGTTCATGACCTGGAAAGAAGGTCTGGTGGGCGGTGTGCCGGCGCGGGTGTTCCGCATCTCGTTCACCGGCGAGCTGTCGTATGAAGTCAACGTGCAGGCCGACTACGCCATGGGCGTGCTGGAGCAGATCGTCGAGGCCGGCAAACAGTACAACCTGACCCCGTATGGCACCGAGACCATGCACGTGCTGCGGGCCGAGAAGGGCTTCATCATCGTAGGGCAAGATACCGACGGCTCGATGACCCCGGACGACCTGAACATGGGCTGGTGCGTAGGCCGTACCAAACCGTTCTCGTGGATCGGCTGGCGTGGGATGAACCGTGAAGACTGCGTGCGCGAAGAGCGCAAGCAACTGGTGGGCTTGAAGCCGATTGATCCGAAAGTGTGGCTGCCGGAAGGCGCGCAGTTGGTGTTCGATCCCAAGCAGACGATCCCGATGAAGATGGTCGGTCACGTCACCTCAAGTTATGCCCACAACTCCCTCGGCTATTCATTTGCGATGGCGGTGGTCAAGGGCGGCTTGAAGCGTATGGGTGAGCGGGTGTTCTCGCCCCAGGCCGATGGCAGCGTGATCGAGGCCGAGATTGTGTCTTCGGTGTTCTTCGACCCTAAAGGCGAGCGCCAAAACATCTGACAGACCGAGTCGCTTGCATCGCAGGCAAGCCAGCTCCCACATTTGAAGGTATTCGCAATTCAAAATGTGGGAGCGGGCTTGCCCGCGATGAGGCCGGAACAGTCACCACAGAATTCTAGACAAAGGTGCTCCATATGACCGCAGCCAATGTTTACCAACAACGCCCCACCACCGGGGTCAAGGCCGAGTCGTCGCTGCACCATGCCGACCTCGCCAGCCAGGTGGGCAAGGGCCGCAAGAACGCCGGCGTGACCGTGCGTGAAAAGAAACTGCTCGGCCACCTGACCCTCCGTGGCGATGGCCATGACGCCGCGTTCGCCGCCGGCGTACACAAGGCCCTGGGCATCGAGTTGCCCGGTGCCCTGGCCGTGGTCGTCAAGGGTGAAACCAGCCTGCAATGGCTCGGCCCGGATGAGTGGCTGCTGATCGTGCCAAGCGGTGAAGAATTCGCCGCCGAGCAAAACCTGCGCGCGGCCCTGGGTGAGTTGCATATCCAGGTCGTCAACGTCAGTGGCGGCCAGCAGATCCTCGAACTCAGCGGTCCGAACGTGCGCGATGTGCTGATGAAATCCACCAGTTACGACGTGCATCCCGACAACTTCCCGGTGGGCAAGGCCGTGGGCACGGTGTTCGCCAAGTCGCAACTGGTGATTCGTCATACTGGCGAAGACACCTGGGAACTGCTGATCCGTCGCAGCTTCTCGGATTACTGGTGGTTGTGGCTACAGGATGCGGCGGCCGAATATGGCCTGAACGTAGAAGCCTGACATGGTCCCGGTAGGAGCGAGCTTGCTCGCGAAGAACTCAAGCCCCCCCGCGTTCATTCAGGATGGGCGCGTTATCGTTAACGTTTTTCGCGAGCAAGCTCGCTCCTACAGTAGTTTGAGGAGTTACCCGCTATGAGCCGCGCACCTGATACATGGATTTTGACCGCCGATTGCCCCAGCGTGCTCGGCACGGTGGACGCGGTCACCCGCTATCTGTTCGAGCAAGGCTGCTACGTCACCGAGCACCATTCGTTCGATGACCGCCTCTCGGGCCGCTTTTTTATCCGCGTGGAATTCCGCCAGCCCGATGGTTTTGACGAGCAAGGCTTCCGTGATGGCCTGGCCACGCGCGGCGAAGCCTTTGGCATGATCTTCGAGCTGACGGCACCGAACTATCGGCCCAAAGTGGTGATCATGGTCTCCAAGGCCGACCACTGCCTGAACGACCTGCTGTACCGCCAGCGTATCGGTCAACTGTCGATGGATGTGGTCGCGGTGGTCTCCAACCACCCCGATCTCAAGCCCCTGGCCGACTGGCACCAGATTCCCTACTACCATTTCCCCCTCGACCCCAACGACAAACCGTCCCAGGAGCGTCAGGTGTGGCAAGTGATTGAAGAGGCGGGCGCCGAACTGGTGATCCTTGCGCGCTACATGCAAGTGCTGTCGCCAGAGTTGTGTCGCAAGCTCGATGGCAAGGCGATCAATATCCATCACTCGTTGCTGCCGGGGTTCAAGGGCGCCAAGCCTTATCACCAGGCGTACAACAAAGGGGTGAAGCTGGTCGGCGCTACTGCGCATTACATCAATAACGACCTGGACGAAGGCCCGATCATCGCCCAGGGCGTGGAGGTGGTGGACCACAGCCACTATCCCGAGGATTTGATTGCCAAGGGGCGGGATATTGAAGGCCTGACCCTGGCGCGGGCGGTGGGGTATCACATTGAGCGGCGGGTGTTTTTGAACGCCAATAGAACCGTCGTTCTTTAGATTGCTATCGCAGGCAAGCCAGCTCCCACATGGTTGACTGTGTGAACCCGGTCGAATGTGGGAGCGGGCTTGCTCGCGAAGAGGCCCTTACTAACAACGCAAAACAGCATCTGTAACCCGAGCACTTAAACGCGCCGCCCATCCAAAGGGCCGCGCAGTTCCATAAAAACAACAGCGAGGTGAAAGCATGTCTGGTAATCGTGGTGTCGTATATCTGGGCAACGGCCAGGTCGAAGTACAGAAAATCGACTATCCCAAAATGCAGGATCCCCGTGGCAGGAAGATCGAACACGGCGTCATCCTGCGCGTGGTCTCCACCAACATCTGCGGCTCCGACCAACATATGGTGCGCGGCCGTACCACCGCCCAGACCGGCCTGGTACTGGGTCACGAAATCACCGGTGAGGTGATCGAGAAAGGCAGTGACGTCGAGAACCTGAAGCTTGGCGACCTGGTATCGGTGCCGTTCAACGTTGCGTGCGGGCGCTGCCGTTCCTGCAAAGAGCAACACACCGGTGTGTGCCTGACCGTCAACCCGGCCCGTGCCGGTGGTGCCTACGGTTATGTGGATATGGGTGACTGGACGGGTGGGCAAGCGGAATACGTGCTGGTGCCGTATGCCGACTTCAACTTGCTCAAGCTGCCAGATCGCGATAAGGCCATGGAGAAGATCCGCGACCTGACGTGCCTCTCCGACATCCTGCCGACCGGCTATCACGGAGCGGTCACCGCAGGTGTTGGCCCTGGCAGTACCGTCTACATTGCTGGCGCCGGCCCGGTTGGCCTGGCCGCTGCGGCCTCTGCTCGCCTGCTGGGCGCGGCGGTGGTGATCATCGGCGACGTCAACCCGATCCGCCTGGCCCATGCCAAGGCCCAGGGTTTTGAAATCGCCGACCTGTCCACAGACACTCCGCTGCACGAACAAATCGCCGCGTTGCTCGGCGAACCGGAAGTGGACAGCGCCGTCGACTGTGTGGGCTTTGAAGCGCGCGGCCACGGCCACGACGGCGTCAAGGCGGAAGCCCCGGCCACGGTGCTCAACTCTCTGATGGGCGTGGTGCGTGTGGCGGGCAAGATCGGCATCCCCGGCCTGTACGTCACCGAAGATCCAGGAGCGGTGGACGCTGCTGCGAAAATGGGCAGCCTGAGCATTCGCTTTGGCCTGGGTTGGGCCAAGTCCCACAGCTTCCACACCGGCCAGACCCCGGTGATGAAGTACAACCGCCAGTTGATGCAGGCGATCATGTGGGACCGTATCAACATCGCCGAGATCGTGGGCGTACAGGTGATCAGCCTGGACGACGCGCCACGTGGGTACGGCGAGTTCGATGCGGGTGTGCCGAAGAAGTTTGTGATTGATCCGCACAAGCTGTTCAGCGCGGCGTAATCACAGTCACCGATAGCCAATGTGGGAGAGGGCTTGTGTGGGAGCCTGGCTCCCACATTGGTTTTGTGGTGTTTGAGTGTTAGCGAATTGCCAGCGCGCCCTGATACACCGTCGGGCCGGTAGGCTGCTTGCTCACCGAGCCACCCTTGGTTTCCGAACTGACCATCAACTCCACCGGCTGGCTGATGGTTTCCTGTTGGCGCGGATTAAGGCCGATGATGCCTTTGCCATCCTCCGGCAACAGGCCCAGGGACACCGGTGTGCCGCCGGCCGGCAAGGCCCACAGTTCAAGGCTGCGATCCGGTTCCGGCGCAGTGCTGGCGATCGGTTGGACTTCCAGATAATCCTTGTGCGCCATGATTTGCGCAGCCGGTTGTTGCGTAGTGCTCACCAGCGTTGCAGCGGCTTTTACGCTGTCCTGGGTGTAGAGCGCGCCGCCAATGCCGGCAACCATCACCACACAGACGCCGATGAACAGGCGTGGGCGGGTCCAGAATGAGGGCTTGTGCTCGATCACTGGAGGTTGGGACGCAGTCATAAGGCTCTTCCTGACAAATTTTGTAGTGTCTTGATTGACCCTATGGGCGGTGATGGGTTCCTAGTGGCAATTTGATGACGTCGGTTTTTGTCGCCTATCTGAACAAATCTGCGCGGCGGAACAACCTACGGGATGCTGAGTCAAACGGCTGCTTTAGCTCCTAATTTAGAGGTTGTCCCCATGAAGATTTCACGCGGTTTTGCCCTGTCCTGCCTCCTGACCGTGGCTGCCAGCCCGGTATTCGCAGCAGGCTTCAGCCTGGGCGATGTGGCCAACGCCGTGTCCGGTGCGCAAGGTACCAACAAGGCCGCCGCTGCTGCACCGACCTCAGAAACCGCCGGTTTGCTGGGCGCTTTGACCAAGCAGTTGAATGTCACCCCGGAGCAGGCAATCGGTGGTACTGGCGCTATGTTGGGCCTGGCCAAGAACCAGCTCAGCAGCACGGATTATTCGCAGTTGGGCAAAAGCGTACCGGGCCTGGACAAGCTGTCGGGCAACAATGCATTGGGTAGCCTTGGCGCCCTGAGCGGCATGCTCGGCCAGACCGGCGGCAGCAAGACCAGCGGCCTCGATGGCCTGCTGGGTAACGTCAAGGACACCAACGACCTGAACACCGCCTTCAGCGCCCTGGGCATGGACAGCGGCATGATCGGCCAGTTTGCGCCGGTGATCCTCCAGTATCTGGGCGGCCAGGGTGCCAACAGCTCATTGTTGGGCAAGCTGGCCCAGGCCTGGGGCACCGGCAGCTAAGAGCGCTCGGCCCGTAACTCGGCAATCCGCATGTCCTTCTCCATCCAGAGCTGGTTGACCCAGCTCTGGACGGTCTGGCGAAACGCCGGATCATTCTCGTAATCGCCCTGCCACAACGCTGGATCCAGCTCGCGGGTGCGGATATCAACAATCACGCGGGGCACTGCGCCGCTGATCAAGTCCCAGAAGCCCGGAATCCTGTCTTGTGGATAAACCACAGTGACGTCGAGGATCGCGTCCAGCTGTTCGCCCATGGCCGCCAGTACAAACGCCACGCCACCGGCCTTGGGCTTGAGCAGGTGGGTGAAGGGTGAATCCTGTTGTGCCCGTTTGGCTTGGGTGAACCGCGTGCCTTCCAGGTAGTTGACCACCGTCACCGGCTGGCGCTTGAACAGCTCGCAGGCCTGTTGGGTGATCTTCAGGTCCTGGCCCGCTAGTTCCGGGTGCTTGGCCAGGAACGCCTTGCTGTAGCGTTTCATGAACGGGTAGTCCAGGGCCCACCAGGCAAGGCCCAGGAACGGTACCCAGATCAGTTCCTTTTTCAGGAAGAACTTGAAGAACGGCGTGCGCCGGTTGAGGGTCTGGATCAGCGCCGGGATATCGACCCAGGATTGGTGGTTGCTGATCACCAGGTAGGACGTGTCGCCACGCAAGCCGGTATCGCCGCGAATGTCCCATTGGGTGGGAATGCACCAGGCGAAGATCAGCTTGTCGATCTCGGCCCAGGTCTCGGCGATCCACATCACTGCGGCTGAGGCGTAGTCGCGTGAACGACCCGGGGCCACCAGCTTGAGCAGGGCGAAGACCAGCAGGGGGCCGATCAGGATCAGCGTGTTGAGTAACAGCAGCAGTGTGACGAAACAGCCGGTGAGCAGGCGGCGCATAAGGAACTCTTGCAAGCGGGTGGACGGGCCATCATAAGCAGCTTGAGTCTAGAGGCCAAATCGCAAATGGCCTGACGAATGTTTCACTTTGTGTTGCGTATGGTAAGTAATGATCCAACTTCGGGCTGTATTTGCAGTCTAGTATTGGCCTACTTACTTCAAGGAATCCCCTTCAGTGAAATCTCTCCTTGCCCTGTTAGCCCTTGTTGCCTTGCCGGTGATGGCCGCCGAGCCGACCCTGTACGGGCGCTACGAATACATCCAGTTGCCGGAGATCGGCGAGACCTTCAAGGCCAAGATGGACACCGGCGCGCTGACCGCTTCGCTGTCGGCCCGGGACATCGAGACCTTCACCCGCGATGGCGAGGATTGGGTGCGTTTCCGCCTCAGCGGCAAGGATGTGAGCAACAAGCTCTACGAACACAAGGTGGCGCGCATCAGCAAGATCAAGAACCGTGCTGACGAAGATGAAGACGGCGAAGAAACCAGCGTTGCCAAGCGCCCGGTGGTGGACCTGGAAATGTGCCTGGGCAACGTCAAGCGCACCGTCGAGGTCAACCTGACCGATCGCAGCAGCTTCAACTACCCGCTGCTGATCGGTGCCAAGGCCCTGCGTGAATTCGGCGCCGCCGTGAACCCGGCTCGCCGCTACACCGCCGACAAACCCGACTGCTGATTGACGCCGCACAAGGCATGGGGCACCGTTCACCTTTAGCTCCCTGTGCTCGGACGCCATGCCCCATATCCTGATTGTCGAAGACGAAGCGGCGATAGCCGACACGCTGATTTTTGCCCTGCAGGGCGAAGGTTTCACCACCACCTGGCTGACCCTCGGCCAGGCGGCGCTGGAGCATCAACGGCACACCCCGGCAGACCTGCTGATCCTCGACATCGGCCTGCCGGACATCAGCGGCTTTGAAACCTGCAAGCAACTGCGCCGCTTCAGTGAAGTGCCGGTGATGTTCCTCAGTGCCCGCGACGGTGAGATCGATCGTGTGGTGGGCCTGGAAATCGGTGCCGATGATTATGTGGTCAAGCCCTTCAGCCCCCGGGAAGTGGCGGCGCGGGTCAAGGCGATCCTCAAGCGGGTGATGCCGGTCGTGGCGCCGCCCAGCAGCGAACTGTTCCAGGTCGATCACGAGCGGGTACAGATCCACTACCGTGGCCTGCCCTTGAACCTCACCCGCCATGAATTTCGCCTGCTCAACTGCCTGCTGGAGCAGCCCGAGCGGGTGTTCAGCCGCGAGCAACTGCTGGATGCCGTCGGTGTGGCCGCCGATGCCGGCTACGAACGCAATATCGACAGCCATATCAAAAGCCTGCGCAGCAAGCTACGCAGTGTGGCGGCCGATGCCGAGCCGATCCAGACCCACCGCGGCCTGGGTTACAGCTACAGCCCGAGCCACGCCTGATGCGCATGGGGCTGCGGATTTTCCTGGTGTACGCGCTGTTTATCGGCCTGACCGGCTACTTTGTGCTCAACACGGTGATGAAGGAAATCCGCCCCGGCGTGCGCCAGTCCACCGAGGAAACCCTGGTGGACACCGCCAACCTGCTGGCGGAAATCCTGCGTGAGGATGTGAAGAACGGCACCCTGGGCCAAAGCCACTGGCCGACGGTGCTCAAGGCCTATGGCGAGCGCCAGCCCGGCGCGACGATCTGGGGGCTGGCGAAGAACCAGGTCAATCACCGCATCTATGTCACCGACGCCAAGGGCATCGTGCTGCTGGACTCCACCGGTGAAGCCGTGGGCCAGGACTACGCGAAATGGAACGACGTGTACCTGACCCTGCGCGGCGAATATGGCGCCCGTTCGACTCGCAGTGATGCCGATGACCCGGCCTCGTCGGTGATGCACGTCGGCGCGCCGATCCGCGATAACGGGCAGATCATCGGCGCGGTGACCGTGGCCAAGCCCAACAGTTCGCTGCAACCCTATGTCGACCGTACCGAGCGCCGCTTGCTGTGGTATGGCGCCGGCCTGGTGGCGCTGGGTTTATTGCTGGGGGCGCTGTTGTCGTGGTGGCTGAGTGCTGCGCTGCGGCGCCTGACCACCTATGCCCAGGCCGTCAGCGAAGGGCGGCGCGCCGAGTTGCCGCATTATCGCGGCGGTGAGCTGGAACAGCTGTCCACGGCGGTGGAGCACATGCGTACGCAACTGGAAGGCAAGGCCTACGTCGAGCGTTATGTACACACCTTGACCCATGAACTGAAAAGCCCGCTGGCGGCGATCCGTGGTGCGGCGGAGTTGTTGCAGGGTGAAATGACAGCGGTCCAGCAGCAACGGTTTGTCGGCAATATCGCCAGCGAAAGCGCGCGGTTGCAGCAGTTGATCGAGCGCCTGTTGAACCTGGCCCAGGTCGAACAACGCCAGGGCCTGGAGCAGCAATCGACGGTGCCGTTGGCGGCGTTGGTGGATGAGGTGCTCAAGGCGCAATGTGCGCGGATCGAACAGGCCGGGTTGCAGGTCGAGCGCCTGATCGAAGCCGACGTGAAGCTGTATGGCGAGCCGTTCCTGCTGCGCCAGGCCCTGGGCAATCTGCTGGAAAACGCCCTGGATTTCACCCCGCCCGGCGGCACCCTGCGCTTCAGCGCCCAGGTGCGGCATCACGATGTTGAGGTGCGCCTGTTCAACCAAGCCGAGCCAATCCCCGAGTATGCCTTGCCACGCTTGAGCGAGCGTTTCTACTCCTTGCCACGCCCGGCCAGCGGGCGCAAAAGCACCGGCCTGGGCCTGAATTTTGTCGAGGAAGTGATGAAGCTGCATGGCGGCTCATTGCAGATCGGCAATGTGCCCGGTGGTGTGCAAGTGGTGCTGCATCTCCACACAGTCTCCACATTGCCCTCATAAATCCCCCACACGCCACCACCAGACTCTCCCCATCCAAACAGGGAGAGACCCATGAACCGCAGCCTGCTATTCAAACTGGGCGCCATTGCGCTGCTGATCCTGCTATTGCTGATTCCGTTGCTGATGATCGACGGCATCATCAACGACCGCCAGGAGATGCGCGACGGCGTATTGATGGACATTGCCCGCAGCTCCAGCTACAGCCAGCAGGTGAGTGGGCCGCTGATGGTGGTGCCGTATCGCAAGACCGTGCGTGAGTGGAAGCTCAATGAAAAGCTCAACAAACGCTATGAAGTGCTCAGCGAAGAACACGGGCGCCTGTACTTCCTGCCGGAGCATTTCGAACTCGACGGCAAGGTGCAGACCGAGCTGCGGGCGCGGGGGATTTACCAGGCGCGGCTGTTCCATGCCGACAACCGTATCAGCGGTCGGTTTGTGCTGCCGGCGCAGATGGGGATCAAGGAAAACTTTGCCGACTACACGTTTGAGCAGGCGTTCCTGGCGGTCGGCATCAGCGACATCCGTGGGATTGAAAACGCCCTGAAGCTGGAGTTGGGCAACCAACGCCTGGAGTTTGCCCCGGGCACCCAGGTCAGCTTCCTCGGTGCCGGCGTGCATGTACCGTTGCCGGTCCAGGACAGCAAGAACCCAGCGCCACTAGACTTCGCCTTCGACCTGCGCCTGCAAGGTACCGAGCAACTGCAAGTGCTGCCGGTGGGCAAGACCAGCGTGGTCAAGCTGGCCTCCAACTGGCCCCATCCGAGTTTTGTCGGCAACTTCCTGCCGGTGCAGCGCGAGGTCACTGACCAGGGGTTTACCGCCAATTGGCAGACATCGTTTTTCTCCACCAACCTTGAAGAGGCGCTGTACGGCTGCGTGGTTGGCAGTCGCTGTGATGACTTCAACGAACGCAGCTTTGGCGTGAACTTTATCGACCCGGTGGACCAGTACCTCAAGAGTGACCGCGCGATCAAATATGCGCTGCTGTTTATCGCCCTGACGTTCGCCGGTTTCTTCCTGTTCGAAGTGCTCAAAAGCCTGGCGGTGCATCCGATCCAATATGCGTTGGTGGGCGTGGCCCTGGCGTTTTTCTACCTGCTGCTGCTGTCGCTGTCCGAGCATATCGGCTTTGCCCTGGCGTACCTGGTCTCGGCCAGTGCCTGTGTGTTGTTGATCGGTTTTTATGTGTGCCATGTGCTGCGCAGCGTGGCCCACGGCCTGGGGTTCTCGGCGGGGTTGGCGGCGTTGTACGGCTTGCTGTACGGGTTGCTGAGTGCCGAGGATTACGCGCTGTTGATGGGCTCGTTGTTGCTGTTCGGGCTGCTGGGCACGGTGATGGTACTGACACGCAAACTGGACTGGTATGGCGTGGGCAAGCGCAAGGCGGCCGAGCCCTTGGAGTTTGACCTGGAGGCGGTGCAATGAGCGGGCTGCGTGAGGATCAGCAGGTGAGGGGAGAGTTGGTGGCGATGATCATCGCCTTGCTCCCCGCCCCTTGTAGGAGCGAGTTTGCTCGCGCAAAAGGTACATCCACCTCGGCAATGCGCCTGCAATACCTTCGCGAGCAAGCTCGCTCCTACAGGAGGGGCTCCGGTCAGGCCGGAGGCTGAGTCGCCAGCATCGAAGGCCGCTGGCTGACCTCGGCGTACCAGGCGGCCAGTTTTGGATTACTTGAGCGCCACTGCAGGTTCGGGTGGCGGAAATCCACATAACCCAAGGCGCAGGCGACGCTGATTGAGGCGATGTCGAAATGGCAGGCCAACTCGGCGATAGCGTCCCGCTCCAGCTCGGCCAGGGCGCGGCGGATCTTGTTGCGCTGCTCTTGCAGCCAGCTGTCCCACTGCTTGTCGGCCGGGCGCAGGGCGGTTTCGTAGCGCATCAAGACGGCCGCATCCATGACCGCGTCAGCCATCGAGGCCAGGGTCAGGCGCCGCCAGCGGGCCGAGCCGTCACGGGGGATCAGCGGGTTGCCGACGTGTTGGTGGTCGAAGTAGTCGAGGATCACCCGGCTGTCGTGCAACACATTGCCATCGGCCAGGCGCAGGGCCGGGATCTTGCCCACCGGGTTGCCTTCGTTCAGCGCCGGGACCGGGTTGATCGGCGTGACCAGCACGGTCTCCAGGGCGACCCGGTCTTGCTGGCCGGTTTCGTGGAGCAGGACCAGGACTTTGCGGACAAACGGCGAAGCGGGGTGCTGGAACAACGTCATGCTGGGCGCGGACATGGGCAATCCTCGGAAAAGGTCGGCCATAGACTAGACAGTTGTCGAGGGGCTGGCGAGGGTTCTATGGTGTTTTTTAGGGCCTCATCGCAGGCAAGCCAGCTCCCACATTTGTGGACTGCCCCCGAAAAGTTGGACAGTTTCAGCTAGCAGCCTCAGCAGCATGAG
>NZ_JAHIDY010000045.1:0-45199 GCF_018732265.1 Pseudomonas sp. TAE6080 | reverse complement strand
AAAGCTAGCAGCGTGAGAACCGAAAAGAATGTCCGAAATTACTGGACCAGTTCAAGCCAGCTCCCACAGTTGATCGGGTTTGCAGTTCAACAATTGTTTGTTAGGTCTCATCCCGGAGTCTGGCAATGCCATTACGCGAAGCGTGTTTGTGGGAACAACTGACCCCTGGCCGGCCGGATCGCGCCGCGCTCAAGGGCGAAGTTAAAGCCGATGTGTGCGTGATCGGCGCTGGTATCACCGGCTTGTCAGCGGCCATCCATTTGCTGGAGCAAGGCAAAAGTGTGTGCGTGCTGGAGGCCCATCGCACCGGCCATGGCGGTTCGGGGCGTAACGTGGGCTTGGTCAATGCCGGGATGTGGATCCCCCCGGACGAGATCGAGGCCGGTTTCGGCACGGCGGTGGGCAGCCAGCTCAACCGCATGCTCGGTGCGGCACCGTCCCTGGTGTTCAGCCTGATCGACAAGTACAAGATTGATTGCCAGTTGCGCCGTGAGGGCACCTTGCACATGGCGCACAACGCCCGTGGCGAAGCCGACCTGCGCAGCCGCGAGGAACAGTGGAAGCGCCGTGGCGCGCCCGTCGAACTGTTGACCGGTGCCGCGTGCGAGCAGGCCACCGGGACCAAAAAGATCGCCGCGGCCTTGCTCGACCGGCGCGCCGGTACCTTGAACCCGATGGCCTACACCAGCGGCCTGGCCAATGCGGCGGTGAGCCTGGGCGGGCAGTTGTTCGACCATTCCCCGGTGACGCAACTGGAGCGCCAGGGCCAGCACTGGTCTGTGCAAACTGCCCAAGGCGCGGTGCAGGCTGCACACGTGGTGATCGCCTCCAATGCCTACACCGAAGGTGAGTGGACGGATTTGCGGCGCAATTTTTTCCCCGGCTATTACTACCAAGTGGCTTCGGCGCCATTGAGCGATGACGCTGCGCAACAAATCCTCCCGGGCGGCCAGGGTTCCTGGGATACGCGCCAGGTGCTGAGCAGCATCCGCCGCGATGCCGAGGGGCGTTTGTTGCTGGGCAGCCTGGGCAATGGCAACCAGAAGCCGGCGTGGTTCCTCAAGGCCTGGGCCGACCGTGTGCAGCAGCACTACTTCCCGTTTCTCAAGGCGGTGGATTGGCAATACACCTGGACCGGCTGCATCGCCTTCACCCCGGACCACTTGATGCGCCTTTTCGAGCCTGCGCCCGGCTTGGTGGCGGTCACTGGCTACAACGGGCGTGGTGTGACCACGGGCAGCGTAGTGGGCAAGGCATTTGCCGATTATTTGTGCCACCAGGATCCCCAGGCCCTGCCAATTCCGTTCGCCCCCATGCAACCGCTGGCCGGGGTGGGCCTGCGCAGTTGCCTGTACGAGGCCGGATTTTCGCTGTACCACGCCGGCCAATGCCTGCGAATTGTCATCTGATCAGCGAAATACCCCTCAAAAGCCGGCATTTTCTTAGCCGGCTACTAATCTGTATTGGTGCGAGTCGTAGCAGTGACGCACTGTAAATGTGCACTTCCGTTACGCCCATGGTTACAGATGATCAAGGGTTCGCTTGATGGCTGGCTGACATCAGTTTTTCGGGCGGGTTTCACCCTTTTCTTTCATTGGTTGCACCTTTGCGAGCTAGACGGTTGCACGTCCCGCCAAAAAGGCCCCGAAACACCTGTAATAACAATGACACCGTGTCTTTCTGAAATAAAAAAACGCAATGGCACGCTGCTTGCTCTGAGCTTTTAGTGAAGGTTTCAAGTGAAAGTTTGAAGTGAAATTGCAGTGCCCATTCAACAAAAAACTCGGAGCACCACTCATGTCCCAGACGTTTTACAAGAAAGGTTTCCTGGCCCTCGCGGTAGCTGCCGCGCTGGGTGTTTCTACGTTTGTTCAAGCTGATGTGAAGATTGGCGTAGCGGGGCCGATGACCGGTGCCAACGCTGCCTTCGGTGAGCAGTACATGAAAGGTGCCCAGGCGGCAGCTGACGTTATCAACAAGGCCGGCGGGATCAATGGCGAGCAGATCAAGCTGGTGGCCGGTGACGATGCGTGCGAGCCCAAGCAGGCCGTGGCCGTGGCCAACCGCCTGGCTGACCAGGACAAAGTGATCGGCGTGGTCGGGCACTTCTGCTCCTCGAACACCATTCCAGCCTCCGAGGTGTATGACGAAGCGGGCATCATCGCAATCACTCCAGGCTCCACCAACCCACAAGTCACCGAGCGTGGCCTGGGCGCCATGTTCCGCATGTGCGGGCGTGACGACCAGCAAGGCATCGTGGCCGGTGACTACATCGTCGATGTGCTCAAGGGCAAGAAAGTCGCCGTCATCAACGACAAGGACACCTACGGCAAAGGCCTGGCCGATGCCACTGCGGCACAGTTGACCAAGCGCGGCGTCAAGCCCGTGCTGGAAGAAGGCCTGACCCGTGGCGAGAAAGACTTCAGCGCCCTGGTCACCAAGATCCGTTCCCTGGGCGCCGACGTCGTGTACTTCGGCGGCCTGCACCCGGAAGCCGGTCCACTGGTGCGCCAGATCCGTGAAGCGGGCCTCAAGGACGTCAAGTTCATGTCCGACGATGGTGTGGTGACCGATGAACTGGTCGCCACTGCTGGTGGTGCGCAGTACGTCAATGGCGTCTACATGACCTTCGGTGCTGACCCGCGCCTGCTGCCCGACAGCAAGGCGGTGGTGGAAGAGTTCCGCAAGAATGGCACTGAGCCAGAAGGCTACACCCTGTACGCCTACGCTTCGATCCAGGCCCTGGCAGCTGGCTTCAACGGCGCCAAGTCCAACAAGGGCGAAGACGCGGCCAAGTGGCTGAAAGCCAACCCGGTGCAAACCGTGATGGGCAAGAAGGAGTGGGACACCAAGGGTGACCTGAAAGTCTCCGATTACGTGGTCTACCAGTGGGACAAGGACGGCAAATACCACCAGTTGGAAAAGCAGAAGTAATCAACCAGCCACCACCGACCCCTTGTGGGAGCCGGGCTTGCCCGCGATGACGGATTGACAGCCAACACCTGTGTTGAATGTGAAACCGCTATCGCTGGCAAGCCAGCTCCCACATTGGATCGAGGTTGCCCGGGCCATGGTGTCCGGCACCCAATCTGTCTTTTCCTCCAGAAGGGCCGCACACCCAACGGTGTGCAGGTCCTCACCGCGTGAGATTGCGTTATGGATGGTATTTTCCTGCAGCAACTGGTCAACGGCCTGACCCTCGGGTCGGTCTATGGCCTGATCGCCATCGGCTACACAATGGTCTATGGCATCATTGGCATGATCAACTTCGCCCACGGCGAGGTTTATATGATTTCCGCTTACCTCGCGGCGATCAGTCTGGCACTGCTGGCTTACTTCGGCCTCGAATCCTTTCCGCTACTCATCCTTGGCACGTTGATATTCACCGTGGTGGTCACCGGCGTCTACGGTTGGGTCATCGAGCGTGTCGCCTACAAACCGTTACGTAACTCCACCCGCCTGGCCCCGCTGATCAGCGCCATCGGCATTTCGTTGATCCTGCAAAACTACGCGCAGATCGCCCAGGGCGCCAAGCAACAAGGTATTCCGACCCTGCTGGCCGGCGCCTGGCGCGTCGATATCGGCACTGGGTTCGTGCAGTTGACCTACACCAAGGTCTTCATCCTGGTCGCGGCCTTTGCCGGCATGGCGCTGCTGACCTACATCATCAAGTACACCAAGCTCGGCCGCATGTGCCGCGCGACCCAGCAAGACCGCAAGATGGCCTCGATCCTGGGGATCAACACCGACCGCGTGATCTCCTACGTGTTTGTCATCGGTGCCGCCATGGCGGCCCTGGCCGGTGTGCTGATCACCCTGAACTACGGCACGTTCGACTTCTATGCCGGCTTCATCATCGGCATCAAGGCATTTACCGCCGCGGTACTTGGCGGCATCGGCTCCCTGCCTGGGGCGATGCTGGGCGGGATCATCCTGGGGATTTCCGAGTCGCTGTTCTCGGGGTTGATCAACTCTGACTACAAAGACGTGTTCAGTTTCTCCCTGCTGGTGGTGATTCTGATTTTCCGTCCCCAGGGCCTGCTTGGTCGCCCACTCGTGGCGAAGGTGTAAACATGTCTGCAGCCAAATCTATCGATATCAAGAAAAGTGTGGTCGATGCAGTCCTCGCCGGGCTGATTTCCCTGATCGTGTTCGGGCCCATCGTCGGCGTGGTCCTGGACGGCTACAGCTTCAACCTGGAACCGGCCCGCGTGGGCTTGCTGGTGGCCATCGTGATGGTCGGGCGCCTGGTCATGAGCCTGTTCCTGCAAACCCCCAAGGGCTTGAAGATTCTCCAGGGTTTTGAAACCTCGGGCTCCGGTGTGCATGTGCTGGCGCCGGACTACAAGTCGCGGCTGCGCTGGATCATCCCGGCGCTGATCGTGATCGCCATCGTCTTTCCGTTTTTCGCCAACAAGTACCTGCTGACCGTGGTGATCCTCGGGTTGATCTACGTGTTGCTGGGCCTGGGCCTGAACATCGTGGTCGGCCTGGCCGGCCTGCTCGACCTGGGTTACGTGGCGTTCTACGCCATCGGCGCCTATGGCCTGGCCCTGGGTTACCAATACCTCGGGCTAGGGTTCTGGACGGTGCTGCCGCTGGCGGCCATCGCTGCTGCGCTTGCGGGGTGCATCCTCGGGTTCCCGGTGTTACGAATGCACGGTGACTACCTGGCCATCGTGACCCTGGGTTTTGGTGAAATCATTCGCCTGGTGCTCAACAACTGGCTGTCGTTTACCGGTGGGCCGAACGGCATGCCGGTGCCATCGCCGACGTTCCTCGGCCTGGAATTCGGCCGGCGGGCCAAGGAAGGCGGGGTGCCGTTCCATGAGTTCTTCGGCATTGCCTACAACCCCAACGTGAAATTCCTGTTCATCTACATCGTGCTGTTTCTGGTGGTGCTGCTGGTGCTGTACATCAAGCACCGCCTGACCCGCATGCCGGTGGGCCGCGCCTGGGAGGCCTTGCGCGAGGATGAGATTGCCTGCCGTTCCATGGGCCTGAACCACGTGCTGGTGAAGCTTTCGGCGTTCACCATTGGTGCGTCCACTGCTGGCCTGGCCGGGGTGTTTTTTGCCAGCTACCAGGGCTTCGTCAACCCGTCGTCGTTTACCTTCTTCGAGTCGGCGCTGATCCTTGCGATTGTGGTGCTGGGCGGCATGGGTTCGACGGTGGGCGTGGTGATTGCCGCGTTCGTGCTGACCGTGGCACCTGAACTGCTGCGCAGCTTCTCCGAGTACCGCGTGCTGCTGTTTGGCGTGCTGATGGTGGTGATGATGATCTGGCGCCCACGGGGCTTGATCCGGATCAGCCGAACCGGGGTGACACCACGCAAGGGGGTGGCGCCATGAGCAGGGAAGTCGTTCTCAATGTAGAGCACCTGATGATGCACTTCGGTGGCATCAAGGCCTTGAGCGATGTGAGCCTCAAGGTCGAGCGCAACTCGATCTTCGCCCTGATCGGCCCCAACGGTGCCGGCAAGACCACGGTGTTCAACTGCCTGACCGGTTTTTATACGGCCAGCGGCGGCAAGATCGAACTCAACATCCGCGGCAAGCAGACCAACGTGATCCAGTTGCTGGGGGAACGTTTCAAGCCCACCGACTTTGTTTCACCCAAGAGCTTTTTCAGCCGGGTGTACTACAAGATGTTCGGCGGCACCCACCTGGTGAACCGCGCCGGCCTGGCCCGCACGTTCCAGAACATTCGCCTGTTCAAGGAAATGTCTGTGGTGGAAAACCTGCTGGTGGCCCAGCACATGTGGGTCAACCGCAACATGCTGGCGGGCATCCTCAACACCAAGGGCTACCGCAAGGCCGAAAGCGATGCACTGGACCACGCCTTCTACTGGCTGGAAGTGGTGGACCTGGTGGACTGCGCCAACCGCCTGGCTGGCGAGTTGTCCTACGGCCAGCAGCGCCGCCTGGAAATCGCCCGGGCCATGTGCACCCGGCCGCAGATCATCTGCCTCGACGAACCGGCTGCGGGCCTCAACCCCCAGGAAACCGAAGCCCTCAGCGCGATGATTCGCCTGCTGCGCGACGAACACGACCTCACAGTGGTCTTGATTGAACATGACATGGGCATGGTGATGAGTATTTCCGACCACATCGTGGTGCTGGACCACGGCAACGTCATCGCCGAGGGCGGGCCGGAAGCGATCCGCAACGACCCGAAAGTGATCGCGGCCTACCTGGGCGCCGATGAAGAGGAGTTGGTATGAGTACACCTATCCTCGAAATGAAGGATCTGGACGTGTTTTATGGCCCGATCCAGGCCTTGAAGAAAGTCTCGCTGCACATCGACGAAGGCGAAACCGTCAGCCTGATCGGCTCCAACGGCGCGGGCAAGTCCACACTATTGATGTCGATCTTTGGCCAGCCACGGGCCGAGTCGGGGCAGATCCTGTACCAGGGCGTGGACATTACCCACAAGTCATCCCACTACATCGCTTCCAACGGCATCGCCCAGTCCCCGGAAGGGCGGCGAGTGTTCCCCGACATGACCGTCGAGGAAAACCTGCTGATGGGCACCATCCCCATTGGCGACAAACACGCCAGCGAGGATATGCAGCGCATGTTCGAGCTGTTTCCACGGCTCAAGGAACGGCGCAACCAGCGCGCAATGACCATGTCCGGTGGCGAGCAGCAAATGCTCGCCATCGCCCGGGCGCTGATGAGTCGGCCCAAGCTGTTGCTGCTCGATGAACCGAGCCTGGGGCTGGCGCCGATCGTGGTGAAGCAGATTTTTGCCACCCTGCGTGAGTTGGCCGCCACCGGCATGACCATCTTCCTGGTGGAGCAGAACGCCAACCACGCGTTGCGCCTGTCTGACCGGGCGTATGTGATGGTCAACGGCGAGATTCGCCTCACAGGCAGCGGCAAGGAGCTGCTGGTCAACGAGGAAGTACGCAACGCCTACCTCGGCGGGCACTAAATAATCACACGCTGTACGCAAGACCCCTGTGGGAGCGAGCAAGCCCGCTCCCACAGTGTTTTGGGGTGTTCTCAAGCACGCCGGCAAATTGTGGAAAACAAATCCACACACCTCCCAAAGCGCGACATATAGCCGCCGCAAATCCCTGTTTTGTCACACAAATGACTTGTCCCCATCCGCTGTGGAACCGGCTGTGGGTAACATGGGAGTAGCTGGCTGCAAGCCTTTATTTACAAGGCTTACAGCGCGGTGGTTGTTTTTTGAACAGGCTCTTTTTTGTGGGGCCCGGCAGGGTTTGTCAACCTGTTCAAAGACACAGGTGTATGACCGAAAGATGACGTTCAGGCCTGTGGATAAGTCTGTGATTAAACTCTGGAAAGACCTCCGTAGAGGCCGGTTTTACTGGCCTGGAGCCATGCCCCTCGACACATTCGTTTGCAGAGGCCTACATATGGCCGGTCCAAGGTCAAGCAAAAAACTTTTTGAATCGCCCTGAAAGCCTCGTACTCAGCGGCCTGCAGGGTTTCGTACTTGCCCCCAAAGACTGTGGGCGCAGCTGTGGATAACCTGCGCGCACATGGCTGTAAGCCACGGTTTATAGGGCATTGGTTGAGATGGTTAAAAAATGATCAGGCGTGTATCAAGTTGTGTGCTTAGCGGTTGCCGGGACGGCGGGGTAAGGGCATTCTGCTGGCTGATTTTTTCCCGATGCCCGCAAGGAGAACACCATGTCCAACACGCTGTTTATTACTGGCGCAACCTCAGGTTTCGGCGAAGCCTGTGCCCGTCGCTTTGCCGAGGCCGGCTGGAAACTGGTGCTCACCGGTCGTCGTGCCGAGCGCTTGAATGCCCTGGTCGAAGAGCTTTCCAAGCAGACCGAGGTGCATGGCCTGGTGGTGGACGTGCGTGACCGCAAGGGCATGGAAGAGGCGATTGCCAGCCTGCCACCGTCGTTCAGCAAGCTGCGCGGGCTGATCAACAATGCGGGCCTGGCGGTGGGCACGGATCCTGCGCCCAAGTGCAGCCTCGACGATTGGGAAACCATGGTCGACACCAATATCAAAGGCCTGCTGACCACCACCAGCCTGCTGCTGCCGCGCCTGATCGCCCATGGCCGTGGCGCCGGGATCATCAACCTGGGCTCCATCGCCGGCAACTACCCATACCCGGGCAGCCATGTGTATGGCGGCTCCAAGGCGTTCGTCAAACAGTTCTCCCTGAACCTGCGCTGCGACCTGCAAGGCACCGGCGTGCGCGTGACCAACATCGAGCCGGGGCTGTGCGAAAGCGAGTTCTCCCTGGTGCGCTTCGGCGGTGACCAGGCGCGTTACGACGCCACCTACGCCGGCGCCGAGCCGATCCAGCCGCAGGACATTGCCGACACCATCTTCTGGGTGATGAACACCCCGGCGCACGTGAACATCAACCGCCTGGAACTGATGCCGGTGAGCCAGACCTGGGCTGGGTTTGCGATTGAGCGTGGGGCCAAGTAAGGCTTGAGACCGCGTCGCCTGTTTCGCGAGCGCTCCCACACTTGGATTTGTGAACACAGTCGAATGTGGGAGCGGGCTTGCCCGCGAAGGCGTCAGATCGGTCAAAACAGGGCATAAGGTACACTCCACTCCTGAAAACCCCACCGCACCCAGCGGTTTAAAGGTTTTGACAGGAGGATATGTGAGTAACCGAGGTGAGCAGGCACTGCTCAAACAATCGACCATCCTGATGTTCGCCGTGGCGATCGCCGGGATTGTCACGGGTGTGATATCAGGCGCCCAATCCATTTTGTTCGATGGCTTTTTCTCGCTGATCGCAACCTTTATCAAGGTGCTGATGCTGATCACGGCCAAGCTGATCGCCAAGAAAAGCAACGAGCGCTTCCAGTTCGGCTACTGGCACCTGGAGCCCATGGTGTTGCTGATCGAGGGCAGTTTCCTGCTGTTGATTGCCATCTACGCGTTTCTCAACGGGGTGTTCGGCATTATCAATGGCGGGCGCGAGATCGAGTTGGGGCTGGTGATCATCTATGCCGCGGTGTTTACCGTGGTCGAGTTCGCCTATTTCTTCTACGTGCGCTACCGCAATCGCACGCTCAAGTCGTCGTTGATCCAGTTCGACAACATCAGTTGGCTGGTGGACGCCATGCTCTCCGTGGGCCTGCTGGTGAGCTTCCTCGCTGCGTTGCTGCTCAAGTCCCAGGGCTATGGCGAATGGGCGGTGTATGTCGACCCCTTGATCCTGATCCTGCTGGCCCTGAGCATGCTGGCGCCGGCCTTGAAGATCCTGCGCCCGGCCTTGCGCGATGTGCTGGGTATTGCGCCGGACCAGTTGGACGACAAGGTGCGCGAAGTGATGGATGCGGCCCAGGCACGGCATGGCTTCGATGACTATGTGTCCTACGTGCAGAAACACGGGCGGGCGCGGTTTATCGAGATTCATGTGGTGTTGCCGGCCGATTACCCAGTGGATAAGGTTGCGACACTCGACGGGCTGCGTGAAGAGATATCCACAGGGCTGGGCGCGGCGGACAAGGCGCGCTGGTTGACCATCAGCTTTACCGGCGATCGCAAGTGGATTGCTTGACCGGCCGTTAGACCGAGGTGAGGCTATCGCAGGCAAGCCAGCTCCCACATTCGACCACATTCCAAAGATGGAACTCGGTCAAGTGTGGGAGCTGGCTTGCCTGCGATGGGGCCAGAAAGTTCAGCCAAGAAACTCGATCAACCCCTGATAGCACGTCGCCAAATGGTAGGGCGTAGTCGACGGCATATCCCGCCGGCTCACCTCACCCTTGGCATCCAGGCACTCATTCCAGCCCTTTGCATGCAGGAAATGCTGCTGCAACGCCAGCAACTGGCGCTCCAGCACCGCTTCGCTGCCTGGCCGCAGCGTCAGCGCGCGCAGATATTCGGCCTGGGCCCAGATCCGCTGGGTGCCGTCGCACACGCTGCCATCGAGTGCCAGCATCCCGCTGACTGCACCGCTCACGTTATCCACACCCATCTGCTCGGCATAGCCAAACGCCCGGCTCAGCGAAGCGTGCAAGGGCGTGCCGCGCAGTACGGACGAGGACTCCAGCAGGAAGAACCACTCGAACTGGTGCCCCGGCTCGAACCAGTTATCCACAGCGCCCAGGGGTTTTTCCATCATCACGCCGTGCTGGCGGTCGATAAAGCGTTGCTGCATGGCCGTCGCCAGTGCCAGCAGGGCCTGTTGCACCGCAGGGTCTTCACGCACCGCGAGGGTGGCGAGGAAACCTTCGGCCAGATGCATCAGCGGGTTTTGCAGCGGGCCGGATTTGAGGGACGACCAGTCGCGCTCCAATGCGGCCTCATACAAGCCGTCGCCCGTGGCAAAGCGCTCGGCGACCACTTCCAGGGCGGCGTTGAGCACCGACTCCACCAGCGGCTCGCGGACCTTGGCCCAGTAATGGGCGCAGGCGAAGATGATAAACGCGTGGGTATACAGGTCTTTGCGCTTGTCCAGCGGCTTGCCGTGGGGGTCGATGCTGTAGAACCAGCCACCGTGCTCGGCGTCGTGGAAGTGCCGTTGCAGCGAGCGGAACAACGCCGCTGCACGTTCTTGCGCAAAGTCCTTGCCGGGCTCGCCGATCAGGCTGGCAAACACATACAGCTGCCGGGCGCAGGCCATGGCGCGGTAGCGCTGCGGGGCCAATGGCTGGTGATCGGCATCCAGTGCTTCATAGGGCAACGCCAACTCGGCATTCCAGCCTGGGCCCTGCCAGAGCGGCACGATCAGGTCGTTGAAGTGCGTGAGCACAGCATTCAGTTGAGGCTTGTTGGCAGAGCTTGGAGCGATGGGCATCGGCTGGCGTCGTCACGGCAGGGGTGTTTGCCGCGCATGTTAGCAGGCTTGGGGGCAGCGGTGGTTTTGCTACCGCTTTCGCGAGCAAGTCGAAGAGGCCCTCAACAGCGCTGCATCACTCAGCTCGCCAGCAACCAAACCCCAGTCGCCGCCGAAGCCGCCCCTGCCACCCGCACCAGCGGCGCCGCCGCTGCCGGCAGAAAGCGCACCACTGCATAACCCGCCGCGTGCAGCACAGCCGTCGCGCCGACAAACCCGGCCGCATACGCCCACGGGCTGGTCATGTCCGGCAGTTCCAGGCCGTGAGCCACGCCGTGGAACAAGGCAAACACAGCTGTTGCAGCTACCGCCACCGCCACGGGTGGACGAATCGCCAAAGCCACTGCCAGGCCCAGGGCCAGCACCGACGCCGCAATCCCGCTTTCTAGGGCCGGCAAGGCCAACCCTTCAAAACCGAGCACGCCACCGAGCAGCATGGTGCCGACAAAGGTGCAAGGCAGGGCCCAGCGTGCCGCGCCTTGTTGCTGCGCCGCCCACAGGCCGACGGCCAGCATCGCCAGCAAATGGTCGAGGCCGCCGAGGGGATGGCTGATGCCGGCTACCAGGCCATTGTCGCCGTGACCCGGATGGGCAAAGGCCAGGGCCGGGACCAGTAGCAGGGCGAGGGTGGCAAACAGTTTGTTGAGGCTCATAAGACAGCTCCTTGATAAGAGGGATCAGGCTGCGGTCAGCAGGCCCTGGCGTTCGATAAAGGCGACGATTTCGTCGAGGCCGACGCCGGTTTTCTGGTTGCTGAACACAAAGGGTTTGCCATTGCGCATGCGCTGGGTGTCGCTGTTCATCAGCTCCAGCGAGGCCCCGACCAGCGGCGCCAGGTCGATCTTGTTGATCACCAGCAGGTCGGACTTGCAGATTCCCGGTCCACCTTTGCGCGGCAGTTTGTCGCCGGCTGATACATCGATCACGTAGATGGTCAGGTCCGACAGTTCGGGGCTGAAGGTGGCCGAGAGGTTGTCGCCGCCCGACTCCACCAGGATCAGGTCGAGGCCGGGAAAGCGTCGGTTCAGTTGATCAACCGCTTCGAGATTGATCGATGCATCTTCACGGATCGCCGTGTGCGGGCAGCCGCCGGTTTCCACGCCGATGATCCGCTCGGGCGCCAGGGCCTGGTTGCGCACCAGAAAATCGGCGTCTTCGCGGGTGTAGATGTCGTTGGTGACCACCGCCAGGTTGTAGCGATCACGCAGGGCCAGGCACAGCGCCAGGGTCAAGGCGGTCTTGCCGGAGCCAACGGGGCCGCCGATACCGACGCGCAGGGGTTGTGTGTTCATGGGGCTCTCCTAGGAACGGAACAGGCGGCTGTACTGGCGCTCGTGGGCCATGCATGCCAGGGACAGGCCGAATGCGGCGCTGCCAAAGTGATGAGGGTCGCGCTGGCTGGCGTCCTGCTGGGCTTGTTGCAGCAGGGGCAGCAGTTCGCTGGTCAGGCGTTGGGCGGCTTGCTGGCCCAGGGGCAGGGTTTTCATCAGCACGGCCAATTGGTTTTCCAGCCAGCTCCAGAGCCACGCCGCCAGGGCATCGTCGGGGCTGATCGTCCAGGCGCGAGCCGCGAGCGCCCAGCCCAGGGCCAGATGCGGCTCGCGGGTTGCTGCAAGAAAATCGCGGGCGGCTTCATCCAACTCCGGCAAGCCATTGAGCAGTTGTTGCAGGGAATAGCCCATCTGCCGGCTCTCCTGGAACAACTCACGGGTTTCCCGGCTGGCGCGATGCTCCTCGCAGAGTTGGCGCAGGCGCGGCCAGTCCTGGGCTGCGGCGGCCTGGCAATGGGCGAGCAGCAACGGCGCTTCGAAGCGCGCCAGGTTGAGCAGCAACTGGTCGCTGATCCAGCGTCGGGCGCTGTCGGCATCACTGACACGGGCATTCTCCACGGCCATTTCCAGGCCCTGTGAGTAGCTGTAGCCGCCAATCGGCAATTGCGGACTGGCCAGGCGCAACAGCGCCCAGGCCGGGTTCACAGGCGCACGCCGAACTGATGCAGTTTGGGCGGGTAGTTGAAGTCTTCATCACCGTGGCGCGAGTGATGATGACCGCCACCATAGGCGCCGTGTTCTGGCTGGAACGGCGCTTCGAGGGTTTCGGTATGGGCGCCCAATTGCTCCAGCATGGCCTTGAGCACGTAGTCATCGAGCAGGCGCAGCCAGCCGTCTCCCACTTGAAGGGCCACGTGGCGGTTGCCCAGGTGATAAGCCGCGCGGGTCAGTTCGAAGGCGCTGCTGCAGGTGACATGCAGCAGTTGTTCAGGGCGAGCGCAGACGCGTACGACACGTCCGTCTTCAGCCTGTAGGAACTCTCCGTCATGCAGCGGCGACTGGCCGCGCTCCAGAAACAGGCCGACGTCTTCTCCCTCGGCACTGAAACAGCGCAGGCGGCTTTTGCTGCGAGCTTCGAAGTTCAGCAGCAACTCTGCGGCCCAGACGGGTTGGGGGGCGATTCGGCGGTGGATCACCAGCATCAGGAAGCTTCCAGCTATGAGCGATAAACAGGCTAGAGCAAGGGGCTTGCCAATCTGGCTGGATGTAGGAAAACGACGTAGGAATCGAGTGTCTGCCACTCATTGGGGCAACAGATTGCGCGAGACATGACTCATTTTGGTGCGCGATCGCGGCTTTTGGCGCCGAAATTGTGCAGCTGGTTGCGGGCTTCAGGAGCTTTGGGATGTGTCTTACAACGATCTGAGAGTTTCCGTTCATCTCGCTCTACGTCGTTTCACTAGGATTTCGCCCCTTCTTTAATCCATCGCGACGTTCATCATGTTCAAGTCATTTTTAGGTGTAGTTATTGTCGGCCTGTTTGCGCTGACGTCATCGTCCTGGGCCAACGTCAGTAAACGCGGCGCGTCACTGGCCTCGTTCAGTTCCGTGCCCAGGCCTGCCATCGACAACGTTGTCGACCGCGCCTATGAATTGTTGGGCAAGCCTTACAAATTGGGAGGGGCATCGGTGGATCAGGGGTTCGATTGCAGCGGTCTGTTGGTCTATCTGTTCAAGACCCAAGCCAATATTGCTATCCCGCGCACCACCTCGGCGATGCACCGCTCAACGGCGGCAACGATCAAGCGCGATGCGCTGCAACCCGGCGATGCGGTATTTTTCAGGGGCAATGGCAGCGGCCAGGTTGGCCATGTCGGCTTGTACATCGGCGAAGGCAAATTCATTCATTCGCCGCGCCCGGGCAAAAGCATCCGCATTGATTCGCTGGCCAACACCTACTGGAAGAAGAACTACACCACCGCCAAACGCTTCTACGCGGTGCGTTGATCGTTCTATTCGGCGCTGCCCAGGCCTTGCCAGTGCTTGAGACCGATAAAGATAAAGCGCAGTTGCTGGGTGATCTTGGCCTGGGGCGTGAGGTGTGCCGGCAGGGCGGCGGCGGGCGGGTCGATGATGTCGGGCAGGGTGGCGAACACGCTCTTGACGATCAGGTCGGCCATCACATGCAGGCCCTCGGCATCCAGGTGCTGGAGCTTGGGCATCAGCGTCAGGTCGGCCGCCAGGTCCGAGGTGATGTCTTCGCGCAAGGCGCCGATGGCTTGGCGCACGGCCAGGCAACCGCCGTATTGCTCGCGGGCGAGGAATAAAAACTGTGAACGGTTGGCCGCCACCACATCGAGAAAGATCCGTACCGAGGCATCGATGATGCCGCCCATGACGAATTCATTGTGGCGTACCAGGCGGATGGTGGCACGGAAGGTCTGGCCGACCTCACTGACGAGCACCAGGCCCAGTTGGTCCATATCGGCAAAGTGACGGTAGAAGCCGGTCGGCACGATGCCAGCGCTCTTGGCCACTTCCCGCAGGCTCAGGCTGCCAAACCCTCGACCACCCTCCATCAGATGGCGGGCTGCGTCCATCAAGGCAAGGCGGGTCTGTTGCTTCTGTTCGGCGCGGGGGAGCATGGGCGGGTGGGCTTTGTAGGCAAGGACAGCGACGCACTCTAGCAAATCAACTTTACCGGCGTCGAACTTGAAACAGGACAAAGGTGGTGCGGGTCACACAAAGTCAAAGCCCGATCGCTGGGGATCGGGCTTTTTTCAGGGCCAGCACAGGCTTAGCTCGTAGCTTTATGCATTTCAGCCAGACGGTCGGAACCGCCTTCAGCTACGGCGTTACGTTCTTGCAGACGGTCAGAACCACCTTCAACCAGACCTTTCTGCTCCAGGCGATCACGGCCGCCTTCAGCTACGGCATTGCGTTCTTGCAGACGATCCGAGCCGCCTTCGACCAGACCTTTCTGTTCCAGGCGATCACGGCCACCTTCAGCTACGGCATTGCGTTCTTGCAGACGATCCGAGCCACCTTCGACCAGACCTTTCTGTTCCAGGCGATCGCGGCCACCTTCGGCAACGGTCTGGCTGATGTGTACAGCGTCAGATTTGACTTGTGGGATCGCTTGTTCTGCAGCTGGCAGGGCGAAAGCGCTGGTGGCCAGGACAGAGAGTGCAACACTGAGCAGTAATTGGCGTTTCATGATGAGTTGCTCCTTGGGAGGGCGATAAAGTGGGTACAGGGCTAATGCTACTCTCGATAACTCGATATAAAAGTTCATAAACACAATGGTAATAATCAACAGAATTGATTGTTCTACGCGGGGGCTCTAGAACGCGCGTCTCAAGCACGCGCTTTTGCACCGAGGTGGGTATTTTCGACACGGGTGTGGGTAACAACGGTGCGCCGTTGATGAAAGAAGCTGTCGGATTAGTCAGAAAAAGCGCTTTTCGCCGCTAATTCCACTCTGCGGTTAAACCCCCAGGCCATTTGCCAGTCGTAGCCATATAAGCTTTAGTCCTTGCGCGCGTTGCCACTGGCACGCGCAGTCGTAATCAGGAGCCCTGTGCAATGACGCGCACTCGTAAAATTCTCGCCTGGAGCAGTGCTTGCTTCGTTCTGTTAATCGCCGCCGTCGTGCTGATCCTGGTGTTCTTCGACTGGAACCGGATCAAGCCGCAACTCAATGCCAAAGTCTCCGAAGAGCTGCATCGCACCTTTGCCATTAATGGCAACCTGGCCGTGGTCTGGCAGCGCGAGCCGGACGAGGGTGGTTGGCGGGCCTGGGTGCCGTGGCCCCATGTGGTGGCCGAGGACCTGAGCCTGGGCAACCCCGAGTGGTCGAAAAAACCGCAGATGGTCAGCCTCAAGCGTGTCGAATTGCGTATCTCGCCGTTGGCCTTGCTGGCCCAGCGCGTGGTGATCCCGCGTATCGACCTGACCGAACCGAGCGCCGAGTTGCAGCGCCTGGCCGATGGGCGCGCCAACTGGGTATTCAAATTTGATCCCAAGGACCCGAATGCCGAACCGTCCAACTGGGTGGTGGATATCGGCGCTATCGGCTTCGACAAAGGCCACGTGACCCTCGACGACCAGTCGCTCAAGACCCGCCTGGATGTGCTGGTCGACCCGCTGGGCAAGCCGGTTGCGTTCAGTGACATCGTGGGTGAAGGGGATGCAAAAAAGGCCCTGGAGAAGGGCTCTGCCCCCCAGGACTACGCTTTCGGTCTCAAGGTCAGCGGTCAGTACCACGGCCAGAAACTCGCCGGCAGCGGCAAGATCGGCGGGTTGCTGGCCCTGCAGGACGCCGCTAAGCCATTCCCTCTGCAAGCCCAGGCCAGGATCGGTGACACCAGCATCGCCCTGGCCGGCACCCTGACCGACCCGCTGAACCTCGGCGCCCTGGATTTGCGCCTGAAACTGTCCGGTACCAGCCTGGGCAACCTTTACCCGCTGACTGGCGTGACCCTGCCGGATTCACCGGCTTACTCCACCGATGGTCGCTTGATCGCCAAGCTGCATGAACCCGGCGGCGCGTCGTTCCGCTATGAAAACTTCAACGGCAAGATCGGCAACAGCGATATCCATGGCGACCTGGCCTACGTCGCCAGCCAGCCGCGGCCCAAGCTCAGTGGGGCGCTGGTCTCCAATCAACTGTTGCTGGCCGACCTGGCGCCGCTGATCGGTGCTGACTCCAACGCCAAGCAAAAGGCCCGTGGCGGGATGAGCAAGCAACCGGCGACCAAGGTGCTGCCGGTGGAGGAGTTTCGCACCGAGCGCTGGCGCGATATGGACGCGGATGTCGAGTTCACGGGCAAGCGCATTGTCCACAGCGCCGAACTGCCGTTCACCGACCTCTACACACACCTGGTGCTGACCGACGGCCAATTGAGCCTGGAACCCCTGCGTTTTGGCGTGGCGGGAGGCAAGCTCAGCGCGCAAATCCGCCTCAATGGCCGCATCACTCCGCTGGAGGGCCGGGCGAAGCTGACGGCGCGCAACTTCAAGCTCAAGCAGTTGTTCCCCACCTTTGAACCGATGAAAACCAGCTTCGGCGAACTCAACGGCGATGCCGATATCGCCGGGCGTGGCAACTCGGTGGCGGCGCTCTTGGGCAGTGCCAATGGCGATCTGAAAATGCTCATCAACGACGGCGCGATCAGCCGTGGCCTGATGGAAATCGCCGGGCTGAACGTGGGCAACTATGTGGTCGGCAAGATGTTTGGCGACAAGGAAGTGAAGATCAACTGCGCGGCGGCGGACTTCGGCATCAAGACCGGCCTGGCCACCAGTCGGCTGTTTGTGTTCGATACCGAGAACGCGATCATCTACATCGATGGCACCGCAAACATGGCCAGCGAACAACTGGACCTGACGATTACCCCAGAGTCCAAGGGCTTTCGCCTGTTCTCGTTGCGCTCGCCGTTGTACGTCAACGGGCCGTTTATCAAGCCCAATGCCGGGGTCAAGGCGGTGCCGTTGATGCTGCGGGGTGCGGGGATGGTGGCGTTGGGGGTGATTGTCGGGCCTGCGGCGGGATTGCTGGCACTGGTGGCGCCGAGCGGTGATGTGCCGAACCAATGTGTGCCGCTGTTGCAGCAGATGAAGGAAGGCAAGGCGCCGAAGACGGTGAAGGGCTGACTGACGAGCCCGAAACCAAAATGTGAGTGCTACGCGGCGCAAAAAGTTTTATCGGATGTTGCCGGGTGTCATATCGATTGCTGCAGGGCTGGTCTAGGATCAGCTCAATCGCCTCTTTGACGGACGTTCGCCCCATGCCGCAGTCATTGGCTACTCGTTATCCCCTGGTCCTGGTGCCGGGCATGCTCGGGTTTGTGCGGCTGGTGCTGTACCCGTATTGGTACGGGATCGTCCCGGCATTGCGTGCCGGCGGGGCGCAGGTGTTTGCGGTGCAGGTGGCGCCGCTCAACGCCAGTGAGGTGCGCGGCGAGCAGTTGCTGGTGCAGATCGAACAGATACGCCGCCAGACCGGCGCCGACAAGGTCAACCTGATCGGTCACAGCCAGGGTTCGCTCACCGCCCGCTACGCAGCAGCTAAACGCCCGGAGTGGGTGGCCTCGGTCACCTCAGTGGCCGGGCCCAATCACGGTTCTGAACTGGCGGACTACTTGCACACCCACTACCCGGCCGATAGCGCCAAGGGGCGGGTCATGAGTGCGTTGTTGCGCCTGGTGGGCGTGGTGATGGGGCTGCTCGAAACCGGCTATCGCGGCCCGCGTTTTGCGGCGGATATCCACGCCTCTCATCAGTCACTGACCAGTGAGGGCGTGGCGCTGTTCAATCGCCAGTACCCCCAGGGGTTGCCAGATACCTGGGGCGGGCAGGGCGCCGAGGAAGTGAACGGTGTGCGGTATTACTCCTGGTCCGGCACCTTGCAGCCGGGCAAGACCGATCGCGGGCGCAACCTGCTGGACGGCACAAACCGCAGTTGCCGGCTGTTTGCGCGCACCTTCGTCAAGGAGAAAGGCCAGTGCGATGGCATGGTCGGGCGCTACAGTTCACACCTGGGCACGGTGATTGGTGATGACTATGCGCTGGACCATTTCGATATCGTCAACCAGTCACTGGGCCTGGTGGGCAAGGGCGCCGAGCCGATTCGCCTGTTTGTCGAGCATGCGCAGCGCTTGAAGGCGGCCGGGATTTAGCGCCTTACCGGCGTCGTCCAGCGCTCCGACAAAATCACCCCACCCAACGTCAGCACGCCCCCGACCAGGTGATACAGCGCCAACTGCTCCTTGAGCACCACCGCGGCAATCAGCGCGGTGATCAACGGCAGCAAATTGAAAAACAGCGTGGTGCGGCTCGGCCCCAGGTTTTTCACCGAATGCATCCACGCCAATGGCGCGATCATCGACGCCAGCAGGCAGGCATACACCACCAGGCCAATATTCGAGGGGCCCAGGCCGACCTTGTCCGAGGCCAGGAACAGCGGAAACAGCACTACCACCGCCACCAGCACCTGCAAATACAGCAACACCAGGGGCGGCAGGCGCAGTTGCCATTTTTTCAGCAGGGTGCTGTAGATCGCATAGGCCAGCGTGGCCACCAGCATCATCGCGTCGCCCAGGTTCACCCCGTGTTGCAGCAGCGCGCCGAGGCTGCCGGATGACACCACCACCGCGACCCCGGCAAACGACAGGACTGCACCGGTCAAGGCGCCGAAGGTCAGGCGCTGGCCGAGACTGATAATGGCCGCTGTCAGGGCCATCAACGGCATCAGCGACAGGATGATCCCCATATTGGTGGCGCTGGTCAGGCTCGCCGCGTAGTACGCCAGGCTCTGGTAGACCGCCATGCCGAGCACACCGAGGATGACGATTTTGCCCAGGTTGGGACGGATCAGCGCCCAGTTGGCAATGACCGGCTTGAGCATGAACGGGGTAAACAGGATGGCCGCCAGCAACCAGCGATAAAAGCCGATCTCGGCCGGGAATATCGAGCCCACGGCGAGTTTGTTGACCACGGTATTGCCAGCCCAGATAAAAATGGCCAGCAGCGGATAAGCGTATTGCATCGCAAGGAACCAGGAACGTTAGTGAGGCTTGATTATCCTTTGTCTGGATCGAAGCCTATACTTCGATCCAGACAAGCCGCCTTTGTATCCAGACAACATGTCCAGAACCTACATCAACTTGCCCGATTTCGACGTATTGCCGGCCCCGGTGTACTTTCGCTATTCGGAGTTTGCCGCCGATAGTCATGCTTCCAGCCATCAACATGCATGGGGCTCCCTGGATTACTCGGCCCGTGGCGTGATGCGCTTTGAGGTGGGGGGCAATCGGTTTATGTCGCCGCCGCAATACGCGGTGTGGATCCCGCCCAACACCCAGCACAGCTCCTACAACGCCCAGGCGATTGTCTACCGCTCGGTGTACCTGGCGCCGTCCTTGTGCGAGCAATTGCCCACGCAGCCCTGCACCCTGACCATCAGCGACATCCTCAAGGCCATCCTCAGTGACTTTGCCGAGCGCGACGTCAACATCCCCGCCAACGAGGCCGACGTGCGCCTGGCCCAGGTGCTGGTGGATCAACTGCGCCAGGCGCCGGTGCATGATTGTTTCCTGCCCTATGCCAGCAGCCCCGGCCTGCTCAGCGTGCTCGAAGGCATGCAGGCGGACCCTGGCGACAGCCGCGCGTTGGCGCAGTGGGCGCAGCAGGTGCATGTCAGCGAGCGCACCCTGGCCCGGCAATTTGTGCGGGAACTGGGCATGAGTTTTGGTGAGTGGCGCCAGCGCCTGCGCTTTCTGGCGGCCATTGAGGCGCTGGAAAGCAGTCGCAGCGTGCAGGAAGTAGCGTTTGACCTGGGCTACAGCACCGCCTCGGCGTTTATTGCGATGTTCCAGCGCCAGGCCGGCAGTACGCCGGAGCAGTATCGACGGACGAACCTACGTAGTAGGTGAAGGTGTAACAGGCTTTGTCTACACTGCAGGGGAGGCCGCGCCCCTCGGCGTGGTAACAGGGAGAAAACTCCATGAAGATGTTGCGTATTCCGTTGTTGATGATCGGTCTGCTGCTCTGTTCCCAAGGGTTTGCGGCCACTGCCCAGCAAAACAAAATGACCACCTGCAACGCCGAAGCCTCCACCAAGACCTTGAAGGGCGATGATCGCAAGGCTTTCATGAAAACCTGCCTCTCGGCCCCGGCCGCCAACGACGCCAAGACCCTGACCCCGCAGCAGCAAAAGATGAAGGACTGCAACGCGTCGGCCAAAACCAAGGCGCTGGCTGGCGATGCGCGTAAAACCTTTATGAGCACCTGCCTGAAGAATTAATAGCCCCGGACTACCTAAGGCTGCGACACTCGCACAGCCCTTACACCTGTAGGAGCGAGCTTGCTCGCGAAGAACGTGAACGATAACGCCGGCACTCTGGATGAACGCGTTGTCTGGACGTTTTTCGCGGGCAAGCCCGCTCCTACACGTCCTTTAACGCCGTTCGTTTAGAGGCTGTATGCCAACGTTTTCTCAGCGTCATGTGTTGTTGCTGGCCAGCTACATCATCATTTTCGGCGGATTGTTGCTGGTATTGCCGTTAAAACTGCTGCCCAGCCTGTTGGCTGGCTTGCTTGTCTTCGAACTGGTCAACATGCTCACCCCGCAGTTGCAACGGCTGATCGCAGGCCGGCGCGCACGCTGGCTGGCCGTGGCCTTGCTCGGCACGGTGATTGTCAGCGTACTGACCCTGATCTTCGCTGGCGCCATCAGCTTCCTGCTGCACGAAGCGGAAAACCCCGGGGCTTCCCTGGATAAATTCATGGGTGTGGTCGACCGCGCACGCGGCCAATTGCCGCCGTTCCTCGACGCCTACCTGCCGGCCAGCGCCGCCGAATTTCGCGTGGCCATTGGCGATTGGTTGAGCAAGCACCTGAGCGATTTGCAACTGGTCGGCAAAGACGCCGCCCACATGTTCGTGACCCTGCTGATCGGCATGGTCCTGGGCGCCATCATCGCCTTGCAACGGGTCCCCGACCTGACCAAGCGCAAACCCCTGGCCGCCGCGCTGTTCGACCGCCTGCACCTGTTGGTCCAGGCCTTTCGCAACATTGTCTTCGCGCAAATCAAAATCGCTGCGCTCAACACTGTCTTTACCGGGATATTCCTCGCGGTAGTGCTGCCGCTGTGCGGGATCCACCTGCCGCTGACCAAGACCTTGATCGTTCTGACCTTCCTGCTGGGCCTGCTGCCGGTGATCGGCAACCTGATGTCCAACACCCTGATCACCATCGTCGCCCTGTCGCTGTCGATCTGGGTCGCGGTGGCGGCGCTGGGGTATCTGATCGTGATCCACAAGGTCGAGTACTTTCTCAACGCGCGCATCGTCGGCGGGCAGATCAGTGCCAAATCGTGGGAGTTGCTGTTGGCGATGTTGGTGTTCGAAGCCGCATTCGGCCTGCCGGGAGTGGTGGCGGGGCCGATCTACTATGCGTATTTGAAGAGTGAGTTGAAGTTGGGCGGGATGGTCTAAAACTTGAGGGTGTTTGGACTGGCCCTTTCGCGAGCAAGCCCGCTCCCACATTTGGACCGAGTTCCACCTTGGGAATGCAGTCTAAATGTGGGAGCGGGCTTGCTCGCGAAGGCCGCGCCACGGTTCCAGCTAAAGATCAGTAGCCATAGCGCTTACTGGCCTCAATCGCCAACCCACTACCGATGCTGCCAAAGATATTCCCCTCTACGTGCCGCGCATTGGGCAGCATCGCCGAAACACTCTGGCGCAGGGCTGGGATGCCGCTGGAGCCGCCGGTGAAGAACACCGTGTCGACCTGGGCCACGTCCACCGAGGCGTCGTCGAGCAGTTGGCTCACGCTGTTGCGCACCCGTTCCAGCAGGTTGTCGATGGACGACTCGAACAGGGCGCGGCTCAGTTCCACGCTCAGGCCTGGTTCTACCCGGTCCAGCGGCACATGGCGGCTGGCGTCGTGGGTGAGGTGGATCTTGGTTTCTTCCACTTCCATGGCCAGCCAGTGCCCGGCGCGCTGTTCGATCAGCTTGAACAGGCGGTCGATGCCGCCGGTGTCCTCGATGTCGTAGCGCATGCTGCCCAACGCAATCTGGGACTTTTGCGAGTACACCGAGTTGATGGTGTGCCAGGTGGCCAGGTTCATATGGTGGCTGGTGGGCATGTAGGCGCCGCTTTTCATGCGGCTGCCGTAGCCGAACAGCGGCATCATGCCGGCCAGCGAGAGCTGTTTGTCGAAATCGGTACCGCCGATGTGTACGCCGCCGGTGGCGAGGATGTCGTCGTGGCGGTTGTCGTGCTTGCGCCGCTCAGGCGACAGGCGCACCAGGGAGAAGTCAGAGGTACCGCCGCCGATATCGACGATCAGTACCAGCTCTTCTTTTTCAATGGTGGACTCGTAGTCGAAGGCCGCGGCAATCGGTTCGTACTGGAACGAGACTTCCTTGAAGCCGAGCTTGCGGGCCACGTCCACCAGGGTGTCTTCGGCCTCTTTGTCGGCCATCGGGTCGTCATCGACGAAAAATACCGGTCGGCCCAGCACCACTTCTTCGAACTCACGGCCGGCGGTGGCTTCGGCGCGGTTCTTGAGCTGGCCGATAAACAGGCCCAGCAGGTCCTTGAACGGCATGGCCGTGCCCAGCACGCTGGTGTCGTGCTTGATCAGCTTGGAGCCCAAAAGGCTCTTGAGCGAGCGCATCAGGCGGCCTTCGTAGCCTTCCAGGTACTCGTGCAGCGCCAGGCGGCCGTACACCGGGCGGCGTTCTTCGAAGTTGAAGAACACCACCGACGGCAGGGTGATCTTGTCGTCCTCCAGCGCGATAAGCGTTTCCATGCCGGGACGGATCCAGCCGACAGTGGAGTTGGACGTGCCGAAGTCGATGCCGCAGGCACGGGCTGGGGAGGTGTTGTTCATGTCTAACAGGTTCCGGTTAAAAAACGGCCGCGCAGTGTATGTCACTCGCGTGCAGATGCGTAGGCCGACTATCCGCTAAATACAGCAGACTTGTTACCTTGAAAGGTCGGCTCTTTGCCCCCAACTCCTGTGAATACGGTTGGTGGCTGTCGAAAGGATCAAGTTTGTCCTGCAAGCCGCCGATAATTTTCTGACGCACCTCGAACCGCCCCGCAATGCCCCGGCAGGCAGGGCGCGACTGTGCGATCTCGATAACGGATGGTGATGCCCCCATGGATTTCAAAGACTATTACAAGATTCTTGGTGTCGAGCCGACGGCCGATGACAAGCAGATCAAGGCCGCTTATCGCAAGCTGGCCCGTAAGTATCATCCCGACGTCAGCAAGGAAAAGGACGCGGAAGCGAAGTTCAAGGATGCCTCGGAAGCCTATGAAGCGCTGAAAAGTGCGGACAAACGCGCCGAGTACGACGAATTGCGCCGCTATGGCCAGCACGGTCAACCGTTCCAGGGGCCGCCAGGCTGGCAGAGCCGTGGTGGGTTTGGTGGTGGCCAGGACAGCGGTGAGTTCTCTGACTTCTTCAGCTCGATCTTCGGCTCCCGTGGTGATGGCTTTGGTGGCGGTCAGCGCCGTCCTACAGGGCGTAAAGGCCAGGACGTGGAGATGCAGCTGTCGGTGTTCCTTGAGGAGACACTCTCTACCGAGTCCAAGCAGATCAGCTTCCAGGTCCCGCAATACGACGCCTCGGGCCGGCACGTCAGCAACACCACCAAGAGCCTGAACGTGAAGATCCCGGCCGGTGTCGCCGATGGCGAGCGCATCCGCCTCAAGGGCCAGGGTGCGCCGGGGATTGGCGGTGGGGCCAATGGCGACCTGTACCTGATCATCAAGTTTGCGCCGCATCCCAAGTTCGAAGTGGACGGCGAAAACCTGATCATCAACCTGCCCCTGGCGCCATGGGAACTGGCGTTGGGTGCGGAAGTGGCGGTGCCGACCCTCACCGGCAAGATCAACCTCAAGGTGCCGGCCGGCAGCCAGAATGGCCAGCGCATGCGCGCCAAGGGCCATGGCTTGCTGAACAAGGCCGGGCAACGCGGGTATCTGTTTGTGCAGCTCAAGGCGGTAATGCCCAAGAGCTGTGACGATGAGGTCAAGGCGTTGTGGCAGGAGTTGGCGAAGAAAGCCGACTTTGATCCACGGGAAACCTGGACCCGCTAACAGAGGCCTATCGGCGCGGCAGCACCACGGTAAACGTGGTGCCCGCCGCCTCGCTGGAGGCCACTTCAATCGTGCCCCGATGGGCCTGCACCACTTCCTTGACGATAAACAGCCCCAGCCCAAGGCTGGTTGAGGTGCTGCCCAGCTCTTCAGTGGCGCTGCGCACCAGCGGGTCGAAAACGGTGCCCAGCGCCGCCTGGGGAATCGGTGTGCCGTAGTTGTGCATGCGCAATTCCACGCTATCAGGCGTGCCGTTGAGGCTCAGGGTCACGGCCTGGCTGTTGAGGCCGTGCTGCAACGCGTTGCCGATCAGGTTCTGCAGCAGTTGATCAATCCGCCCGCGATCCCACTGCCCTTGGGCATCCCCGTCGATATGCAAGTGAATCTGGCAGTCCGGATGGCCCGCGCACGCTTCGTCGATGGCTTCCTTTGCCGCCTCGGCCAGGCTCATCGGCTTGGGCTCGATGGGCAGGCTGCTGCCCAGTCGGCTGCGCACAAACTCCAGCAGATCGCTGACCATGGCTGCCATATGCCGGGCGCCACTCTTGATATTGCCCACCAGGCCCAGGCCATTGCTGTCCAGCGGGACCTTGCGCAACAACATCTCGGTAGACATCTTCACTGCCTGCAACGGTGCGCGCAGGTCGTGGCCGAGGATGGCGAGGAAAATATCCCGCGAGCGATTGACCTGCTCGGCGTAGGCCGCGGTGGACTCGGCCAGGGCTTCGTCGATGGCTTCGTTGAAACGGATCATGTCCTGGAAATACGTAAGGTCCGGCGCCTCCAGGCTCTCGACCCACAGCCGGATCACACAGGCCCGCAGGTGACGGAACTCGGAGGTCATCTGCACCAGGTCAAAACCCACGGTATGGCGCAGCTCGCCATGGCTGGCGGCGGCTTCGTCCAGGCTCGGGGTTTTCTCCGGGCCTTCGCCCTTGGCCTTGGCCGCTTGTTCGCTGGCGCTCTGGCGGGTGTTCATGTCCCGTGCGGCGGCCAGCAGGATCGAGTGCGCGTGGTCGCGCAGTTGTGTGCGGTCCAGGGTTTCGGCGGCCGGGGTCAAGGTTTCGGCAAACTGCTCCCATTCATCGACGATTCGGTCAGTATGCAACGCGATGAATTCGGATAGGCGCATAGCCAGGTTCCCAAGTGCAAGACAGTGAGCAAACGTGGCGCATCGTAGCGCCAACGTCTGCGAGCTTCACTGGCCCGCTGGCAACCTGCCGATGAACGGTCAGAACAGGAAGTACCGCTGGGCCATTGGCAGCACATCCGCCGGCTCGCACCACAGCAGCTCGCCATCGGCCTTGACCTGGTAGGTCTGCGGATCGACCTCGATGTCTGGCAGGTAGTCGTTGTGGATCAGGTCTGTCTTCTGTACCCCACGGCAGCCCTTGACCACCCCGATCTGCTTTTTCAACCCCAAGGCCTGCGGCAAGCCTTCGGCCAGCGCCGCCTGGCTGATAAACGTCAGGCTGGTGGCGTGCAATGCACTGCCGAAACTGGCGAACATCGGGCGGTAGTGCACCGGTTGCGGGGTGGGGATCGAGCCGTTGATATCGCCCATCAGGCTTGAGGCAATCGCTCCGCCCTTGAGAATCAACGTGGGCTTGATACCAAAGAATGCCGGGCGCCACAGCACCAGGTCGGCCCATTTGCCGGTTTCGATGGAGCCCACCTCATGGCTGATGCCATGGGTGATCGCCGGGTTGATGGTGTACTTGGCGATGTAGCGCTTGGCGCGGAAGTTGTCGTTGCCTGCGCCGTCCCCCGGCAGTGGCCCGCGTTGCTTTTTCATTTTGTCGGCGGTTTGCCAGGTGCGCATGATCACTTCGCCCACGCGGCCCATGGCCTGGCTGTCGGAGCTGATCATCGAGAATGCGCCAAGGTCATGCAGGATATCTTCGGCGGCGATGGTCTCGCGGCGGATGCGGCTTTCGGCGAAGGCCACGTCCTCGGCAATGCTTGGGTCGAGGTGATGGCAGACCATCAACATGTCCAGGTGCTCGTCGATGGTATTGCGGGTGAACGGCCGGGTCGGGTTGGTGGAACTGGGCAGTACATTGGGGAAACCGCAGGCCTTGATGATATCGGGCGCATGCCCGCCGCCGGCCCCTTCGGTGTGGTAGGTGTGGATGGTGCGGCCCTTGAGTGCGGCGAGGGTGGTTTCGACAAAGCCGGATTCGTTGAGGGTGTCGCTGTGGATCGCCACCTGCACGTCGTACTGGTCGGCCACGCTCAGGCAGTTGTCGATACTGGCGGGCGTGGTGCCCCAGTCTTCATGCAACTTCAAGCCGATGGCACCGGCCTTGACCTGCTCGATCAACGGCTCGGGCAGGCTGGCGTTGCCCTTGCCGGTAAAACCTATGTTCATCGGGAACGCATCGCTGGCTTGCAGCATGCGCGCCAGGTGCCACGGACCCGAGGTGCAGGTGGTGGCGTTGGTGCCGGTGGCTGGCCCGGTGCCGCCGCCGATCATGGTGGTGACGCCACTGGTCAGTGCTTCTTCGACCTGCTGCGGGCAGATGAAGTGCACATGGGTGTCGATGCCGCCGGCGGTGAGGATCATGCCTTCGCCGGCAATCACTTCGGTGCTGGCACCGATGGCCAGGGTCACGCCGGGCTGGATATCCGGGTTGCCGGCCTTGCCGATCCCGGCGATACGGCCATTTTTAAGGCCGACGTCGGCCTTGACGATGCCCCAGTGATCGATGATCAGCGCGTTGGTGATCACCGTGTCGACCACCTCGGCGGCCAGCAGTTGGCTCTGGCCCTGGCCGTCGCGGATGACTTTGCCGCCGCCGAATTTCACTTCTTCGCCGTAGGTGGTGAAGTCCTGTTCCACTTCGATCCACAGCTCGGTATCGGCCAGGCGGACCTTGTCACCGACGGTGGGGCCGAACATGTCGGCATAGGCCTGGCGGCTGATTTTCATAGGAGTGTCCTGAAGAATTTTTGTTGAATGTGAATCCGCTATCGCAGGCAAGCCAGCTCCCACATTTGAAATGCATTCCCATGTGGGAGCTGGCTTGCCTGCGATGAGGCCCTAAAGATCACCCATGATCTTCCCGGCAAACCCGAACACCCGGCGCAACCCCGCCAGCTCCACCAACTCCACCTCGCGACTCTGCCCCGGCTCGAACCGCACCGCCGTGCCCGCCGGGATGTTCAGGCGCATGCCGCGGCCCAGGGCGCGATCAAAGGTCAGCGCGTCGTTGGTCTCGAAAAAATGGTAATGGGAGCCGACCTGGATCGGCCGGTCGCCGCTGTTGGCCACGCTCAGGCTCAAGGTGCGCCGGCCCACGTTCAGTTCGATGTCGCCAGGCTGGATCTGGTATTGGCCAGGAATCATGCAGGTTGCCCCAAGGTCTTGAAGTAGATAGCGGTCGGGCTGTAGCGTCCGTCCGGGCTTTGGCAGTAGTCCGGCAGTTCGCCGATCTTGGTGTAGTGCAGGGCCTGGTAGAAGGCTTCGGCCGGGGAGCCGGCTTCGGTGTCCAGGTACAGCAGGCCACGCTTGTGCTGGCGTGCACACAGCTCCAGCGCGTTCATCAATTGATGGCCCAGGCCATGGCGCCGGGCGTCATTGAGCACCAGCAACTTTTGCACCTCGGCGCGGTTGAGGCCGTTGGCTTTCTGGCACAGCGCCAGTTGCACGCTGGCCAGCACCTGTTCATCGCGCACCACCACCCACAGCAGCAGGCTGGCGTCCTCGACGCCGGCCTGTACGCCGTCGAAGTAGGCGCGGGCCTGGGCCGCGTCGAGGTCGGCCATGAAACCCACCGATGCGCCGTGCTTCACGGCGTCCAGCAACAGCTCAATCAGGCCCTGGCGATAATGGGCAAAACTTTCGGCATTCACTCGACGCAGTTGGGTAGCGCTCATCGGTATCACTCCTTGTGCACGGCAGGCGGTTGGGCGCCGGGGTCGAGCAGCAGTTGCATGAAGGTCAGGTCCAGCCAGCGGCCAAACTTGGTGCCCACCTGGGCCATCTGCCCGGTGGTGCTGAAGCCCAGGCGCTCGTGCAGGCGGATCGAGGCCAGGTTGCCGCTTTCGATGGCCGCGACCATCACATGTTTGTCGCAGGTCCTGGCGCGCTCAATCAGTGCCTGCATCAGCAGCGGGCCAAGGCCCTTGCCACGTTGGTCGTTGCGCACGTACACCGAATGTTCGACGGTGTGGCGAAAGCCGTCGAAGGGTCGCCAGTCACCGAACGAGGCATAGCCGACGACCTGCTCGGCATCCACTGCCACCAGGATCGGATAGAACTGCACCTGGCGTGCGCTGAACCAGGCCTGGCGATTGCCCAGGTCCACCGGTTGGTCGTTCCAGATCGCCGTGGTATTGAGCACGGCATCGTTGTAGATATCGCGGATGGCCGGCAAGTCGCCGTGCACCGCGTCACGAATCAGCAAGGACATGGCCGGGCCTCAGGCGATGGGTTGGTGGACGGTCACCAGTTTGGTGCCGTCGGGGAAGGTGGCTTCGACCTGGATATCCGGGATCATTTCCGGGATGCCTTCCATCACTTGCTCGCGGCTGAGCAGGGTGGTGCCAAAGTGCATCAGGTCGGCCACGGTACGGCCATCACGTGCACCTTCCAGCAGGGCGGCGGAGATGTAGGCGATGGTTTCCGGGTAGTTGAGCTTCACCCCGCGCGCCAGGCGGCGTTCGGCCACAAGGCCTGCGGTGAAGATCAGCAGTTTGTCTTTTTCCCGTGGGGTCAGGTCCATGGTCAGCAATCCGTCATAAAAAGCATTCTAAAAAACACCGAAAATCCAATGTGGCAACCGGATCAAATGTGGGAGCTGGCCCAGCTCCACCTTGAATGTTCATGTGTTCCAAATTCTTGGTGGTATGGCCTCACGCCCCAGCAATGCCGGGCGCAACAGCCGCCATAAATCAATCAACCAGGCCCGCGCCAGTAACGTCTCGCTGGCCAGGCAGCGCGCCACCAGCAAACCCGGCAGTTGGGTCAGGTCGCCACGCACTGCATGGGGCAGCGCACGGCATTGTTCAAGCAGTTCGGTATCGATTTCCCCGCTCACCAGCAACGTGGCAAACACCGGCTGCCCATCCAGGCCAATCGGCGAGTCGAGCAGGCCGTCGTCGCCCACAATGCGCTGGCGTTCATGCCACAGCAACTGGCCGTCGCGGCGGATATCCAGGTGCGACTGAAAGTGCCCAAGGTCGAAACGCTCGCCACTGGCCGGGCGCCCCAGCGCCACCACATCCCAGTAGAACAAACGGGCGTCGCCGTGCAGGTCGATGCGGGTACTGAGCTCGGCCTGGGCGGCACTGAACACGATGGTTTCCTGGGGCAGCCACTCCAGGGTGGCGCCGGCCTCAACCGTCAATGCCACTTGCTGATAGGCCGGCCCGCTGGCGCGGTACCACTTGGCGGCGCCGGGGCTGGTCAACTGCACCCATGCACCCTGGCCGACATGCGCCGTGATATCCAGGCGATCCCCCCCGGCAATCCCGCCCGGCGGGTGCACGATAATGTGCTGGCACACCTCGGGACCTTCGGCGTACAGGTGCTTTTGCACCCGCAGCGGGCCCAGGTGGCGGCGCAGCACCGGGCGCGTGGTCGTGCCAAACTGTGCGTAGCCCAACTCCAGCGCGGCGTGCCAGCTGGGGGTGAACAGGGCGGTGGGAGCGGGAACGGTCATGGTCAGGGCTTATCAACGAGACGCTACAGATTAGATGGTAACCAGGCCGCGTACACCCTCGGCTTCCATATTTTCACCACGGCCCTGCTGGACGATTTCACCCCGGGACATCACCAGGTATTGATCGGCCAGCTCGGCGGCGAAGTCGTAGAACTGCTCCACCAGCAGGATCGCCATATCGCCACGTTCGGCGAGCTTCTTGATCACCGCACCGATCTCCTTGATCACCGACGGTTGGATGCCTTCGGTGGGCTCGTCGAGGATCAGCAGGCGCGGGCGGCTGGCCAGGGCGCGTCCGATCGCCAGTTGTTGCTGCTGGCCGCCGGACAAGTCACCACCGCGACGGTGCTTCATTTGCAGCAAGACCGGGAACAGTTCGTAGATAAACGGCGGCACTTCCTTGGCTTCGCTACCGGGGAAACGTGACAGACCCATCAGCAGGTTTTCTTCCACCGTCAGGCGGCCGAAAATCTCCCGGCCCTGGGGTACGTAGGCGATGCCGGCGTGTACCCGTTGGTGCGGCTTGAAGCCGGTGATGGCTTTGCCTTCCCAGTTCACCGCGCCTTCCTTGGCCGGCAACAGGCCCATCAGGCATTTGAGCAGGGTGGTCTTGCCCACGCCGTTGCGCCCCAGCAGGCAGGTGACTTCGCCGACTTTCACGTCAAAGGACAGGCCGCGCAGGATGTGGCTGCCGCCGTAGTATTGGTGCAATTTATCGACTTGCAGCATGTTCAAATTCTCCTCAATTCCCTGTAGGAGCGAGCTTGCTCGCGAAAAACGCCAAGGCGCCGCGGGCATTCAGGCTCGGCGCGTTATCGTTGACGATCTTCGCGAGCAAGCTCGCTCCTACAGAGAGCAACCCGCATCGGGTTCAGCGACCGAGGTACACCTCGATGACGCGCTCGTTTTCCTGCACCTGTTCCAGCGACCCTTCGGCCAGCACGCTGCCCTGGTGCAACACCGTGACGTGGTCGGCAATCGAGCCGACAAAGCCCATGTCGTGCTCCACCACCATCAGCGAGTGCTTGCCCGCCAGGCGCTTGAACAGCTCGGCGGTGAACTCGGTCTCGGCGTCGGTCATGCCTGCCACCGGTTCATCGAGTAGCAACAGTTGCGGGTCTTGCATCAGCAACATGCCGATTTCCAGGAACTGTTTCTGGCCGTGGGACAGCAAGCCGGCCGGGCGTTGCACTGATGCTGTGAGGCGAATGGTGTCCAACACCTCGTCGATGCGGTCTTTCTGCTCGCCGCTCAGGCGTGCGCGCAGGCTGGCCCACACTGACTTGTCGGTTTTCTGCGCCAGCTCCAGGTTTTCGAACACGCTCAGGGCTTCGAACACCGTGGGCTTCTGGAACTTGCGGCCGATGCCGGCCTGGGCGATCTGCACTTCGCTCATGCTGGTCAGGTCCAGGGTTTCGCCGAACCAGGCCTTGCCGTGGCTGGGGCGGGTCTTGCCGGTGATCACGTCCATCAGCGTGGTTTTGCCTGCACCATTGGGGCCGATGATGCAGCGCAATTCGCCGACGCCGATGTACAGGTTCAGGTCGTTGAGCGCCTTGAAGCCGTCGAAGCTGACGCTGATATCTTCCAGGGTCAGGATCGTCCCATGGCGGGTGTTGAGGCCCTTGCCTGCGGCCTGGCCGAGGCCGATGGCGTCGCGGCTGCTGCCGGCATCTTTGTTGGGGTCGAGAACAGGTTCGAGCATAAATTCAGCCGTCGGTGTGATTCTCATTGTTCGCCCTTCTTCTTCAGCAGGCCGATGATGCCCTTGGGCAAATACAGCGTGACGATGATGAACAGCGCGCCGAGGAAGAACAGCCAGTATTCCGGGAAGGCCACGGTGAACCAGCTCTTCATGCCATTGACCACGCCTGCGCCGAGCAGTGGGCCAATCAAGGTGCCGCGCCCGCCGAGGGCAACCCAGACAGCCGCTTCGATGGAGTTGGTCGGTGACATTTCGCTGGGGTTGATGATGCCCACCTGCGGCACATACAGCGCCCCGGCCAGGCCGCACAACACCGCGCTCAACACCCACACGAACAGCTTGAAGCCGCGTGGGTCATAGCCGCAGAACATCAGGCGGTTTTCTGCATCACGCAGGGCCGTCAGCACCCGGCCGAACTTGCTCTGCGCCAGGCGCCAGCCGATGTACAGGCTGGCCACCAACAGCAGCACCGTAGCCAGGAACAGCACCGCGCGGGTGCCCGGTTCGGTGATGCCGAAGCCGAGAATACTGCGGAAATTGGTAAAGCCGTTGTTGCCGCCAAACCCGGTCTCATTGCGGAAAAACAACAGCATCCCGGCAAAGGTCAGGGCCTGGGTCATGATCGAGAAATACACGCCCTTGATCCGTGAGCGGAAGGCGAAGAAGCCGAACACCAGCGCCAGCAAGCCCGGCGCCAGGACCACCAGGCACAGGGCCCAGAGGAAGTGCTCGGTACCGACCCAATACCACGGCAGTTCGGTCCACGACAGGAACGTCATGAACGCCGGCAACTCGCTGCCGGCGGCCTGGCGCATCAAGTACATGCCCATCGCGTAGCCGCCGAGGGCGAAGAACAGGCCGTGGCCCAGGGACAACATGCCGGCGTAGCCCCACACCAGGTCCAGCGCCAGGGCGACGATGGCGTAGCAGAGGATCTTGCCCACCAGGGTCAGGGTGTAGGCCGAGACGTGGAATGCACTCTCTGCGGGCAACAGTGACAACAACGGCAACGCCAGCAGCACGGCGAGGATCACCACGCCCACCGCAATCGTCACCTTGGGGCCGGCCTTTTGCGCGGCCGTAAGCATCAATGGCTGGTTCATCAGTCGATCACCCGTCCTTTCAGTGCGAAGAGTCCCTGCGGGCGTTTCTGGATAAACAGAATGATCAGCGCGAGGATCAGGATCTTGCCGAGCACGGCACCGATCTGCGGTTCAAGAATCTTGTTGGCAATCCCCAGGCCAAAGGCGGCCATGACACTGCCGGCCAACTGGCCGACCCCGCCGAGCACCACCACCAGGAACGAGTCGATGATGTAGCTCTGGCCCAGGTCCGGGCCGACGTTGCCGATCTGGCTCAGGGCCACGCCGCCCAGGCCTGCGATGCCGGAGCCCAGGCCAAACGCGAGCATATCCACGCGCCCGGTGGGTACGCCGCAGCAGGCAGCCATGTTGCGGTTCTGGGTCACGGCGCGCACGTTGAGACCCAGGCGGGTCTTGTTCAGCAGCAGCCAGGTCAGCACCACCACGCACAGGGCGAAGGCGATGATCACGATGCGGTTGTACGGCAGCACCAGGTTGGGCAGCACCTGGATCCCGCCCGACAGCCACGCCGGGTTGGCCACTTCAACGTTCTGCGCGCCGAACACCAGGCGCACCAACTGGATCAGCATCAGGCTGATGCCCCAGGTAGCCAGCAGGGTTTCCAGCGGCCGGCCATAGAGGTGACGAATCACCGTGCGTTCCAGAACCATACCGATGCCGGCGGTGACAAAAAACGCCACCGGCAGTGCGATCAACGGGTAGAACTCGATGGCCTGGGGCACGTAGCGCTGCATCAGCAACTGCACCACATAGGTGGAGTAGGCGCCGAGCATCAGCATCTCGCCGTGGGCCATATTGATCACGCCGAGCAAGCCGAAGGTAATCGCCAGGCCCAGGGCCGCCAGCAACAGGATCGAGCCCAGGGACATACCGCTGAAGGCCTGGCCGAGCACTTCGCCCACCAGCAGCTTGCGCTTGACCTGGGCCAGGCTGGTTTCGGCGGCGGTGTGCACCGCCGCGTCAGCCTCGACACCGGGTGCGAGCAGGGCTTCCAGGCGGGTACGGGCCAACGGGTCGCCGGTGTCGCCGAGCAGGCGCACGGCTGCCAGGCGTACTGCGGGGTCGGAATCGACCAGTTGCAGGTTGGCCAGGGCCAGGCTCAGGGCGCTGTGGACGTCGTTGTCGGCTTCGTTGGCGAGTTGCTGGTCGAGGAATTTCAGTTGTGCAGGCGTCGCACTTTTTTGCAGTTGTTGCGCAGCCGCCAGGCGCACCTTGGGTTCGGTGGCGAGCAACTGCTGGCTGGCTTGCACGTTGTTGATCAAGCCGCGCAGGCGGTTGTTCAGGCGTACGGTCTTGGTTTCGCCGTTTACCGTGAGTTGGCCTTGTTGCAGGGCGTTGACCAAGTCGGTACGCGCCGGGTCGGGCTGGGCGGCCCAGTCCTGCAACAGTTTGGCCTGTTGCGTGGGGTTGGCCGCGAGGAAATCTTCGGCATCGCCTGCGTGTGCGGCCAGGGGCAGCAACAGCAGGCAGGCCAGGATGAGGCGGTGGAGGGCAGTGGGCATAAACAAATGTCCTGGTCATGCGCGGACTAGGTTTATGTGGGAGCGGCGGTGCGACGATTCGACTTGCTCGCGAAGGCGGTGCGTCAGTGATGGATATGTTGACTGATACACCGCCTTCGCGAGCAAGCCCGCTCCCACATTTGATCTGTGGTGCGGCTTAGTTGCTCTTCACCGCGTGATCTGGCTTCTTGTCGTTGCCAGGGATATACGGGCTCCATGGCTGGGCACGGATCGGCCCTTCGGTCTGCCAGACCACCGAGAACTGGCCGTCAGACTGGATCTCGCCAATCATCACCGGCTTGTGCAGGTGGTGGTTGGTCTTGTCCATGGTCAGGGTGTAGCCCGACGGTGCGGCGAAGGTCTGGCCGGCAAGGGCTTCACGCACCTTGTCGACGTCGGTGGACTTGGCTTTCTCCACCGCCTGCGCCCACATATGGATGCCGACGTAGGTGGCTTCCATCGGGTCGTTGGTCACGGCCTTGTCGGCGCCCGGCAGGTTTTTCGCCTTGGCATAGGCTTTCCAGTCGGCGACGAACTTGGCGTTGACCGGGTTCTCTACCGACTGGAAGTAGTTCCACGCCGCCAGGTTGCCCACCAGTGGTTTGGTGTCGATGCCGCGCAGCTCTTCTTCGCCCACCGAGAACGCCACCACCGGAACTTCGGTGGCTTTCAGGCCCTGGTTGGCCAGTTCTTTGTAGAACGGTACGTTGGAGTCGCCATTGACGGTGGAGATCACCGCCGTCTTGCCACCGGCGGAGAATTTTTTGATGTTGGCGACGATGGTCTGGTAATCGCTATGGCCGAACGGGGTGTAGACCTCTTCGATGTCTTTGTCGGCGACGCCTTTGGAGTGCAGGAAAGCGCGCAGGATTTTGTTGGTGGTGCGCGGGTACACGTAGTCGGTGCCCAGCAGGAAGAAGCGCTTGGCGCTGCCGCCTTCCTCGCTCATCAGGTACTCCACCGCCGGGATTGCTTGTTGGTTCGGCGCGGCGCCGGTGTAGAACACGTTGGGCGACATTTCTTCGCCTTCGTATTGCACCGGGTAGAACAGCAGGCCATTGAGTTCCTCGAACACTGGCAGCACCGATTTACGCGATACCGAGGTCCAGCAGCCGAACACCACTGCGACCTTGTCCTGGGTCAGCAACTGCCGCCCTTTTTCGGCGAACAGCGGCCAGTTGGACGCAGGGTCCACCACCACCGCCTCCAGCATCTTGCCGTTGACGCCACCCTTGGCGTTGATCTCGTCGATGGTCATCAAGGCCATGTCTTTGAGCGACGTTTCGGAGATCGCCATGGTCCCGGACAGCGAGTGCAGGATGCCGACCTTGATGGTCTCGGCGGCCTGGACGGTCCAGGTCAGGCCCATGGCAGCAATGGATGCCGACAGGGTGAAAGCCTTGATCAAGCTGCGACGCTTCATGGTGCGGTCTCCAAAACTCAATATTTTCAGGGGGCAGATAGGGGCGTTGCCAGAGCGTTTGCAAAGGCTGTGCCTATTGGCTGCACTGCTCTGTTTTGTGGGCCATGGGCTTAACCGGTCAGTCACGCTGCACCAAGTGGGGGCTTGCTGGAGGTGCTGGTGCGTGGCGTGCGCCCGAACGGGGCAGGACGTGTGGCCCGGTGGATAACTATTTAGCGCCCTCTCGTTCGCGCCAACGGTAAAGATCGCCGTGACCCTGGCCAGCGTCTGGTCACGGCACATTTGAGGGGGATGTCATGGAGCGACCTAAGCGCGGTTGGTTCGGTAACGGCTTGAAGTCAGATGCGGTACTACCGCCAGTGGGGCCAGCCTTTATCACCATGGATGATGCGGCCCGTTATGCCCATCAACAGATCGGCAAGCGGCGCGATGTGGAGTACGGCGGGGTGATCCTGGAGAGCTTGTCGGACGGCTACTTCTATGCCACCGAGCCTATACCGGGCGAGCGCAATAGCTTCGATACCTGGAAGGTGCTGAAAGTCGATAGCGATGGCCAGTACTTGCACCCGCCAGGCTATCGGTGCGTGGCCGACTATCACTCCCACCCCGATATGTTCGATGAGTTTAAAGCCAACTACCCTGAGTTTTCCGAGCGTCAGGTCAGGGGGCTGAACGGTTTTTTTTCGGATATTGACCTGAGTATCAATATTCTGGAGCGAGGGTTTTTCTCGGCCTCTTATCTGTCCGGCCCCGATGGTGGGTTGCTCAAGCATGTCACTACCGGCTCGGCTGAGGAGCAGCGTTTTGGTGTGTGGCTCGATCAAAAGCTGGCGTTCGGTCATGCGGATGGCCCGACCGATAACAAACCGGAGAGCCTCTTCCAGAAGACCGCCAGTGTCAGCCAACTGTCCATCGTGGTTCCCAGTACTTTGTGGGGCGGCGCGACAGGTACAGTGCCCAGGCAATGGCGGCCATTTACAGCCTTTGTCTCGCGCACCTACGAGCTGCCGGCTTGCGGGCCTGTGCACGCAGGGCTTGATGCCATGCTGGCCGTATTGCAGCAACGCAACCCACAGCGTGCCTTCATCCTCAAAGATGCCAACAAAGAAGACTATGTGCTGGTCGAGCCCCCGGCCGGTGGGCCGGTTCCGGTATCCATCCAGCAACTGTTTCCGCGCACCCCGGATGGTAACCGTGTGTCACACGAGAGCTTTTATTGGGTCGCTGTCTATCTGGGCCGGTCTCCGGTGCCCCTGCGTCTCGCGCCCAAGGAACCGTGGCTGTACCGTAACTTTTTTAGCCCGCTGGAGTTGGCGACCCAGCTTTACCATGGGCTTCTATCCAGGGATTTGCTGGGGCCGGAGCGTCGGCTGTTTTTCTATCGCGACCTCAATGATGGGGCGTTGTTGCAATATCAGTGCGCGTTCTCAACCGCCGAGGCCGAACTGTTTCGTGTCGAGCCGGACGGCCAGGTAGTGGATAACCAGATCGATTCGGCGCTGCTCGCGGGTACGCTGCTCCCTCGGGACTTTGTCCTGCGCGTGGCGGTTGGCGGGTATCTGTCGGTGATCCGGACCGGTAAGATCTGGGACAAGCTCGGCCCGGTCGATGCGCAGTGGCGAGCTATATCGAGGGTTCCCATGCCCGTACTGAGTCCGCCCTTTGTCACGGCCGATGATGCTGCGCGTTGGGCTCACAACCGGATCGGCGATCGACGCGAAAGGGCGTATGGCGGTGCGGTGCTGCAACAAGACGCGCGTTATTTCGCTACGGAACCGCTGGCCGCTGCGTCGATTCAGTTTGATTTTCGCGCCATCATGGCCACCGATGAGCATGACGCCTTCGTTGCACCGGCCCCCTTTAGCTGCTACGCCTTTTACCACTCGTACCCAGCGGGTTCTCCGGGTGAGCAGGGGTCGCAGACTGATCTCTCTGCCGATCAGGCCGTGATATCTATCAGTTTTTTCTCGTCGACCGACCAGGCGTTTATCATTGGCAATCGCGCGTTTGCCCCGGCCCACTACCTGTCAGGCCCGCAGGACTCGTTGCTCAAGTACGTGAGCAGTGGTTCAACGACGGAGCAGACGCTACTCAAGCAACTAACCGGTGAGCTGGAGAGCAAGACGAGTACGGAGTTTGAAGGGGCTATCTGGAATTTTGCCGATGCGGGCGACCTGCGGGTGGTGTTGCCCAGCCGTGTCTGGGGCGGCGTTCGCGGTCGTGTTGCCAGAGGTTGGCGGGTTGGCAATCCGGTCATCCCTACAGGCACCGTGCAGGAGCAGCCGTTCTTTACGCCGCAGGCAAGCATGGGGCAAGTGGTCGCGCTGATCGCCCTGAACGATATCAATGGTATGCCGGCAGGCGCTTACCAGGGATTTGTGCTTAAGCACCAGAGTGCCCCGAGCTATATTGCTACCCTACCGGTTGCAGCAGGCACAACCCTGGCCAGCCTGTTCCCTGCCCGTAGCGACGGTCAGCCGGAACTGCTCTCTAATTATCGCCTGGTCGGCGTTTACCGTAACGTGTTCGCCTCCGAGCCGAGGCAGTTGCCGGCCAATGAAGCCTGGCTGTACAAGCGGTTTGCCCCACCTGCGGTGTGGGTGGAGGCCATGACCCTGGCCCTCGCTACCTTCAGGCAGCAGATCGCCGGGTTGGGGCTCAAGTTGTATCTGCAAACCGCTGATCAGGCGCTGCTGCATTGGCAGGTGCCGAGTGTCGATTCCTCCAACGAACTGTTTACCGTGGCCGGCCAGGTGGTGATCGACAAAGGCAACCAGGCCGCCTTGCTCGATGGCTCATTGACGCCACGGGCGTTCGTGCGTCGGGTAATCCGCGCCGGGGAGCTGTCGGTGCTGCAGCAGAGCGGTTTATGGAATGTGCTGGGGCCGATGCATGACCGTGAACTTCTGCCACTGGGCTCGGGCCCCACGTCGCTGAGTGCGGCATTCCTGACGGCCGATGACGCCGCGCGCCATGCCCACGAGAGGATCGGCTTTCGTCGGAGTAGCGCCTATGGTGGCTATATCCTCAAGAGGGCCGACGGGCGATTTGTGTTCACTGAGCCCGTGGTCATTCATGGCGATGGCTTTGTCTCCGACCTGCTGCGCCCGGTGCCGGGCGGCGGCTTGCTGGTGCCTGCGGCGGGCTATGAGCTTGACGCCCGCTATGCCTCCAGGGGGGCCTTGTCCTTGAGTGACCTGGAACGTCATCGACGTCTTGACTGGAGCTTTGCCGATCTGGAAGTCAATGCCACGATGTTCTCCGATGTGGAGATCCGTTCGGTGATCGAGTCTGGGCTGCCGGCCTATCTGAGTGGTTCGCTGAACAACCTGATCGGCTACACCCCAAGCGGCTCGGCCAATGAGTTGCTGGTGCTGAACAACACCACTCGTGAGCCAGGCCAGCACGGGTATTTCGAGCGCCTGGAAACCGGCAGGCTTAAACCTGTGGACATCGTCAGCCGCCTGGCGGACGCGGGCAATCTGCAGGTTTTGGTGCACAGCCCACTGTGGGGGCCGCGTGGCAGGGTCTATGACGACTGGACGCCCAATTTCGAGTACGCCTCAGTTGACCTGCAAACCCCGGCGTTCAGTGCCATTTTCAATCAGCCGGATGCTGCGGCAATCAATGCCCATGTCCGAGGCCATGGGCAAAACCTCGATGCTCAGGGGTATACGGCCTACCTGCTCAAGCACCCGCAAAAGAGCGAGTATATTGTCAGCGAACTGGCCCCAGCAGAGTCCGGCAGTTGGTTGAGTGACTCCTCTTTGGGTGCTGGCTATCTGGCGGGTGGCGACTTTGCCCACGGCTTTGTGGTGGTCGGATTGCTCTACTCTCAGCAGTGGCTGCCCAGTGGCCTGCCAACCACACAGGCTTGGTTGACCCAGTTCTTTGCAACACCGAGCTTGCTGCAGCGGGCCGAAAAGGATGCACGCTATTTGCTGCGCTCTGGCGCGGTGGGTGTACTGCCGGTTTATCTATCGACGCTGGAAGGGGCGTTGCTGCGCTTTCAGCCGCCCGGAATTTCATTGTTCACGGGCGGGGAGAATGGTGAGGAGGTCAGCGTACAGGGCATGCGCCTGAGCAATGGCACCCTGGATATTCGGCGTTTTGTTTCATTGATGGCGCAAACCGGAGGGTTGACGGTGCTGTATTCCAGCCCGTGCTGGGACCGCCGAGGGGCGTTGAGCAAGCTGCCTTCGCAGTGGCGACCCTATGAACACTTGCTTCGTCGTCGCCTGGGGCCGGTTTTTTATGATCAGGATGACGCGGCCCGTTATGCCCGTTCTCGGCTCAAGGGCATGAACGGTGGGCTGTCGGGCGGGCTGATTCTCAAACGACCGGATGGGTTGTTTGTCGCCACCGAACCGGTGAGAGTCCCCAGGGAGGACTTCGATCCCAAGTGGGTTTTTCCTGATGAGATTGTCGGGGTTGGTGGGTTTCCTGCGGCGCACACCATCGTGGCGCGTTATCGCTCCAGCCCGGGGCGCGAACTGCCGTTCGCCCTGGATGCCACGCAACGTGACATCTACCGCAACATGTTGTCGACGCGGGTCATTGGCGCCGCGCTTTCTGCTTCCGATACCCATTTGAATCGCGAATATCTGTTTGGCGCTGACGGCAGTGTGTTGAGCTATAGCCGTAGCGGCTCGGCATTGGAAGCTCACTTGAAAGTCGATTTGCAGCCCTTGAACCTGGTACGCGCGGATCGACTGGAAAACACCCTTGAGCACCAGATCCGCTCTGGGGCGCTCAAGCCTGAGGCGTTCGTCGTTCGCTTGAGCAAGGCCGGCACCTTGCGCGTGGTGGAGGGCAGCAAGGTCTGGGGGGGACCCAGGCGGTTGTTGGGTTTCCAGGCCAACGCCGATATCCCGTATGCCATGCAGATCCAGAATGCGTTGGCCGAGCCTGCCTTCAGCCCGGTTTTTGCCCAGGAGCAGGATGCTGTGCGTTATGCCCATGAGCGTTGCCAATACGATGACATGTTGAAGTTCGGTTATGTATTCAAATCGACGCGTAAAGAACAGTACATGGTGACGTTGCCGCTGACGCGGCTGAGCTACTGGAAGTACGAGCAGGTTTTCCCCTACGGTCTGTTTCCTCAGGGGTACGTGCTAGTAGGGATTTATCTCTGCGCTTCGCTTGAAACCCTGACGCCTGCGCCTGATCCTCATCAGCAGACGTTCCTTGCCCCGATGGACATGGACAACGGGCTCCGCTTTTCCCGGCGCGCGGTGCAAAGCAAGACCTTGAGGTTGTACCTGTCCTGTCCGGACGGGGCGTTGATCCGGTACCTGTCTCTGGACACTGAAGAGGTACTGGATTCCCGAGCGCATTTCCCTGCGATCCGCCAACAGTTATACGAGGGTAAAATCACCCTGCTCGACTATGTGCATGACCTGGCCCGTCACGGCAACCTGGACGTCTTGGTTGAGGGCAAGGTCTGGGCCGGCACGAATCGGATCACCCCAGGCTGGGTACCCGGAACGGGCGAGGGCTTTTCCGATTATCCGATGGGCTGCGGTCCGCTGTTTTCCCACAGTGATGATGCTGCCCGTGATGTTCAACGCGGCTTTACAACGGCCAAGGGGCACAACTATGTCACGGCAATCCTGGCAGACCCGGCGCATGCTTCATTTATCGCCACCTTGCCGGTGTGGCCGGGAATCGATACGCCAAGGCTGCTGCGCTTGTTCTACACCGGACGATCAGGACCCGTGCAGCCCGCCGTACAACCGACGGATAAACCGGTGCCCTGGCCGGACTTCCCGAACGACTATCGGGTGGTGGGTGCTCAACTGATCTATAAGGACACGCCTCCTGCCAGCCAGTCGGTCGCCAATGATGAGCGCCTGGCCAGTCATTTTATCGAGCCTACCCTCCTCAGCTATTTCATCCGGATCCTCAAGGCGCACTCACAAGCTTCTACAAGCCTTTACCTGGTCACGCGCGGCGGGGCACTGTTGAAGTACATTCCTGGACTCTCTCTGTTGGAAAGCCAACTCATGGTCTCGGCGGCGCGTCTCAAACCCATTGAGTTTTTCAACCGGTTGACGGGCGTGGGCCAATTGTTCGTGCTCGACAGAGACGACTACTGGCGACACGAGGGGGTAATCAAGACCCTTCAAGCGGGCAGTCGCAAGGGCGTACAGACCGATGAGCCATTGCAGATTCGCGACCGCGACGAGCTGTAAGGCGGGCCTAGCGCTTGCGCATCAGGCCGATAAAAAACAGCCCGCCAATCGCCGCCGTGGCCACGCCGATGGGCAGGTCTTCGGGGGCGATCAAGGTGCGCGCGGCAACGTCGACCCAGACCAGGAACAGGCTGCCCAGCAGCACGCACACCGGTAGTGCTCGGCGGTGTTCTGCGCCTACCAGGCGACGGGCGATGTGCGGCACCATCAGCCCGACAAAGCCGATGGAGCCGCTGATCGATACCAGCACGCCGGTCATCAACGAGGCGATCAAAAATACCTTGAGGCGCACATTACGGGCGTTCAGGCCCAGGGTCACAGCGGTCTGCTCGCCGGACATCAGCGCGTTGAGCGGGCGCGCCATGCCCAGTAGCAAAACCAGCCCCAGCAAGACAGTGGCGGTGGGAATCGCCAGCAACTCCCAGCGCGCCAGGCCCAGGCCGCCGAGCATCCAGAACATCACGGCTGACGCCGCGCGATGATCGCCCATGAACAGCAACAGGTTGGCAACCGCCATCATCACGAACGACACGGCCACGCCGCACAGCAACAGGCGATCACTCTCCAGGCGGCCATTACGACTGGCCACTGCCAGCACCACCAGCATGCTCAGCAGCGCGCCGATGAAGGCGGCGGTGGGCAGGGTCAGCAGGCCGATGACTTCGCCGACATGCAGCACCACAATCACCGCGCCCAATGTGGCGCCCGAAGTTACGCCCAGCAGGTGTGGATCGGCCAGGGGGTTGCGCGTGACTGCCTGCAAGACCGCGCCGATCAGCGCCAGGCCGGCACCTACCAGTGCGCCCAGCAACATGCGTGGCACACGGATCAGCCAGACGATATGTTCCTGGCCGGCGCTCCAGTTTGCCTCGCCGATACCCAAGGCCTTGTGCAGCAGAATCCGCCACACCACATCCACCGGCACCCGCGCGGAGCCGAACCCCAGCGAGATGACGCAAGAGACCAGCAACAACACGCCAAGGGCACTCAGCAGCAGGGCATAACGACGGTCGATCATTGGCCGTGGAACCCCTTGGCCAGGGTCTCGACCGCCAGCACATTGTCGATGCCCGGCGTGGCTTGCACGTAAGGGATCACGATGAAACGCTGGTTCTTGATCGCGTCCACCGATTGCAGTGCCGGGTTATCGAGCAAAAACTGCTGTTTCTGCTCGGCGGTGATTTCGCTGTAGTCGACGATCACGATCACCTGCGGGTTGCGTTCGACCACGGTTTCCCAGTTGATCCGGGTCCAGCTGGCTTCGACGTCATCGAGGATATTGCGCCCGCCGGCAGCATCGATCAGTGCTTGCGGCATGCCCAGGCGCCCGGAAGTCATGGCGCGGTCTTCTCCGCTGTCGTAGAGAAATACCCGTGGTTTTTCGGCGGGCAGGGTTGTCTGCACCTGGGCGACCTGGGCCTGCATCTGTGCGATCAAGGCATTGGCGCGGTCCTGCACGTCGAAGATCTTGCCCAGGTTGCGCAGGTCGTTATAGGTGTCGTCCAGGGTTGCAGCGGGGCGCTTCATCACAAAAGCACAGGACTCGGTCAGCTCCAGCACATTGATGCCCAGGGGTTGCAGGGTTTGCGGCGTAAGGTCGCCACCCACGCGCATGCCGTAGTCCCAGCCGGCGAAGAAGAAATCGACGTTGGCGTTGAGCAAGGTTTCCACCGACGGATACTTGCTGGCCAGTTCCGGCAGACCGTCGAGGATCTGCGCCATCTCGGGCGTGACCGACTTCCAGCCGGTCACGCCGCTGTAGCCGGCCATGCGCGACTTGAGCCCCAGGGCGAGCATCATCTGGGTCATGTTGATGTCGTGGCTGACCGCATGCCTGGGCGCCTGCTTGAAGGTCACTTCGCGGTTGCAGCTCTGGATCTTCAGTGGATATTGAGTGGCCTCGGCGAACGCCTGGGTCGCACCGCACAGCAGGGTAAAGCACAGCAGGGAACGCAGGATCATGGTTGGGTTATCCAGGTGATTCGTGGGTAGCCGGACAGGGGATGAGTGTCAATCAAGGCTTCGACACCAAACACTTCGCGCAGCAGTTCGGCAGTCAAGACTTCGTGGGGCGTACCGCTGGCAACGATCTGCCCATGGTTGATCACGTACAGGCGATCACAGAAGGCTGCGGCCAGGTTGAGGTCGTGAATGCTGGCCAGGGTGCCGATGTTCAGGCGCTTGACCAGCCCCAGCAACTCCAGTTGATAGCGTGGGTCGAGGTGGTTGGTCGGCTCGTCAAGGATCAGCAGTTGCGGTTGCTGGGCCAAGGCGCGGGCGAGGATTACCCGCTGCTTTTCACCGCCGGAAAGCGTAGCGAAGGCATGCTCTTCAAAGCCCAGCAGGCCGACCGATTCCAGGGCTTGTTCGATCAACTGCCGGTCGTGCCGGGTGTCGCCGTCGAACAGCCCCTTATGGGGCGTGCGCCCCATGGCGACCACCTCATCGACCCGCAGGCCGAAGGCGTCGGGAAATTCCTGCAACACCACGGCGATGCGCTGGGCGCACCAGCGCGAGGATTGCTTCCAGACGTTCTGGTGGTCCAGCAGCACCTCGCCGGCGGCGGGTTTGCTGAAACGATAGGCGCAGCGCAACAGGCTGGTCTTGCCGCTGCCGTTGGGGCCGATCAAACCAACAAACTCCCCCGCACCCACCCGCAGGCTGGCATCACGCAGTTGGAACTGGTGATGACAGTGGCCATGGCCCAAGGGCGACCAGGCGAGGTGGTGAAGGTTGAGTGCGGTCATCGATAATCTCAAGTCAAACATAGATCCAATGTGGGAGCTGGCTTGCCTGCGATAGCATCACCCCGATGTAACTGACAGACCGGGGTGTCTGCATCGCAGGCAAGCCAGCTCCCACAAAATGGACTGCCCCCGAAAAGTTGGACAGTTTCAGCTAGCAGCCTCAGCAGCATG
>NZ_JAHIDY010000044.1:0-51326 GCF_018732265.1 Pseudomonas sp. TAE6080 | reverse complement strand
GTTTACCAAGGAGTTTTCCGTTTCGACTGCGCCGGAAGTGGGGCGAATTATAGACTTCCAGAATCTGCCGTCAACCCCTGATTTTGCTTTTCTATCAATTACTTAGAATCGATTAAAAAACACCCAGCTTTTCATATACCAACCCGCCGAACCCCCTCTATATAGAAGAAGCACCTCAAATGACGCCTGCCTCTTTCAAAGCAGCCACATTGGTCGCACTCAATCCCAGCACCTGCCGGAGCACCTGATCCGTATGTTCACCTAATAGAGGAGGCGCACTGCGATACTCCACCGGTGTCTTGGACAACCGTATGGGGCTCCCCACCTGAGGCACCTTGCCTGCCAGCGGGTGAGGCAACTCTATAGCCAGCCCACGTGCCTGCACCTGAGGATCGGCAAACACCTGCGCCAAATCATTGATCGGCCCACAGGGCACACCGACCTGCTCAAGCTGGGCCACCCACTCGGCGGTGGTCTTGAAGACCGTTGCCTGGCGAATCAATGGAATAAGCACCGCCCGGTTGGCCACCCGCAACTTATTGGTGGAAAACCGCGAGTCATCAGCCCACTGTGGCTGCCCGGCGACCTGGGCAAACTTGCGAAACTGGCTGTCATTGCCCACGGTGAGGATGAAGTCGCCATCAGCCGTAGGGAAATCCTGATACGGCACGATATTCGGATGCGCATTACCCAACCGCTTGGGAGATACCCCTGTCGTCAGGTAATTCATCGCCTGATTGGCCAGGCAGGCAACCTGCACGTCCAGCAACGCCATATCAATGTGCTGGCCACCACCGTCATGATCGCGGTGCGCCATAGCCGCCAGAATCGCCACCGTAGAGTAAAGCCCGGTCAGAATATCGGTGAGCGCCACACCCACCTTGACCGGGCCTTCCCCCTCATCACCCTCGGGCCGCCCCGTCAGGCTCATCAACCCGCCCAATCCCTGGATCATGAAGTCGTAGCCCGCTCGCGCCGCATAAGGCCCCGTCTGGCCAAACCCGGTGATAGAGCAATAAATCAGCTCAGGGTTGAGCTCCTTGAGCGACTCATAGTCCAGGCCATATGCCGCCAAGCCGCCCACCTTGAAATTCTCGATCAAGATATCCGACTTCGCCGCCAGGTCCCGGACCAGCTTTTGCCCCTCCGGCCGGGTGAAGTCGATCGTCACCGACTCCTTATTACGATTGGCCGATAAGTAGTAGGACGCTTCGCTGGTGTTCTCACCATACGCATCCTTCAGGAAGGGCGGCCCCCAGGCGCGAGTATCGTCACCACTGCCGGGCCGCTCGACCTTGATCACCTCAGCGCCAAGGTCGGCAAGAATCTGCCCGGCCCAAGGCCCCGCCAGCACCCGTGACAAATCCAGTACCCGCAGATGCGATAGCGCGCCCATGGTCACACTCCTATTAATAGAACGCCTGGATACCAGTCTGGGCGCGCCCGAGGATGAGCGCATGAACGTCATGCGTGCCTTCGTAGGTATTCACCACTTCCAGGTTGACCAGGTGCCGGGCGATCCCGAACTCATCGGAGATGCCGTTGCCACCGAGCATGTCGCGAGCCATACGGGCAATATCCAGGGACTTGCCGCAGGAATTGCGCTTCATGATCGAGGTGATCTCGACCGCCGCCGTGCCTTCATCTTTCATGCGCCCCAGACGCAAGCAACCTTGCAGGGCGAGGGTGATCTCGGTCTGCATATCGGCCAGCTTTTTCTGGATAAGTTGGGTAGCCGCCAATGGGCGCCCGAACTGCTGGCGATCAAGGGTGTACTGGCGCGCGGTGTGCCAGCAGAACTCCGCCGCCCCCAAAGCGCCCCAGGAGATGCCGTAGCGCGCTGAGTTCAAGCAAGTGAACGGACCTTTCAAGCCGCGCACATCCGGGAAGATGTTCTCCTCAGGAACAAACACGTTATCCATGACGATTTCGCCAGTAATCGAAGCTCGCAGGCCGACCTTGCCGTGAATCGCCGGCGCACTCAGCCCCTTCCAACCTTTCTCCAGGACAAAACCACGAATGTCGCCGGCGTCGTCCTTGCCCCAGACCACAAACACATCGGCAATCGGGCTGTTGGTGATCCACATCTTGCTGCCGGTCAGGCTGTAGCCACCATCCACCTTGCGCGCACGGGTAATCATCGCGCCCGGGTCCGAACCATGGTTGGGTTCGGTCAAGCCGAAGCAACCAATCCACTCACCCGAGGCCAACTTGGGCAAGTACTTCTGTTTTTGTGCTTCAGTGCCGAACTCATTGATGGGCACCATCACCAGGGAAGACTGCACGCTCATCATCGAACGGTAACCGGAATCGACGCGCTCCACTTCACGGGCAATCAAGCCGTAGCTGACGTAATTCAAGCCACTGCCGCCGTACTGCTCGGGAATCATCGCACCCAGCAGGCCGGTCTCGCCCATTTCACGAAAAATCGCGGGATCGGTCTTTTCATGGCGGAAGGCTTCAAGCACACGCGGCGCCAGCTTGTCCTGGGCAAATTGCTCAGCGCTGTCGCGCACCATGCGCTCTTCTTCGGTGAGCTGTTGATCCAGCAGCAGGGGATCGATCCAGTTGAAGCTTGCCTTAGCGCCCATGAGTGAGTCCTCGCGAAGTAAATCAAAAGTCGTGCATGGAGCCTAGGCCGAGCAGGCGAGGAGGGCAAACGAGGTTTTTGCATAGGCTTGTGCTAATTTCTCACTCCGTAACGATTGAGAAGGGCAAAACTGCCTTTTATTTGTGAGGGTACGGTACATGCGCAGGAAAATCCCCAGCACCACAGCCCTCGTCAGTTTTGAAGCGGCTGCCCGCCACGAGAGCTTTACCAAGGCTGCGCACGAGCTTTCCATCACTCAGGGCGCGATATGCCGGCAGATCGCCGGCCTTGAGGAGTTTTTGAGTGTCGAACTGTTTCGCCGCTCGCGACGCGGGGTAAAGCTCACGGAAGCGGGGCTTTCCTACAGTCGGCGGGTGGCCATGCAACTGGACGCCGTGGAGCGCGACACCCTGTCAGTGATGGGCCAGCAAGGCGCCAATGTGATCGAACTGGCGGTGGTGCCTACGTTCGGCACCCAGTGGCTGATCCCGCGCCTCAAGGACTTCCAGCAGCAACACCCTGAAGTCACGGTCAACCTGACTAACCGTACCCGTCCGTTCCTGTTCGCCGACACGGACTTCGACGCCGCGATCTATTTCGGCGATGCCGACTGGTCCGGTACCGAATCCCACCGCCTGATGGGCGAAAACCCGGTCCCCGTATGCAGCCCACGCTTACTGGAAAACCGCTCGCACTTCAGCGCAGAAGAGATCGCCGAACTGGCGCTGCTGCAGCAAACCACTCGCCCCTATGCCTGGCGCCAGTGGTTCAACGCCCAGCAGATGAACATCCCTCGGGACATGACAGGCCCGCGCTACGAGCTATTCTCCATGCTGTCCCAGGCAGCCATGCATGACATGGGGATTGCGTTGATCCCGCCTTTCCTTATTCAACGGGAGCTGAGCGAGAAACAGTTGGTGATTGCCAACCCGCAGGCGCTGACCAGCACCAAGGCTTATTACCTGATGATTCCGGAGAAAAAGGTAGAGTCTGCGTCATTACACGCCTTTCGAGACTGGCTGATTGATCAGGCGCAGCGCTACAGCCACCAGTTCTAGAGGGCCTCGCATTTTATTGACCTTGTAGTCAGATAATTAACAACCCTACAGATATAAGTATATGTCGCCTTTTGACAGACTGTACCGATGGCATCTTAAAACGCCTGCACGCCAATGGCTGTCAGCTCTTCAGCGGTTATTCAGCACCCATGACCCACTATTCATGTTGGCGATTGCAAAAATCGACTTTTCTCGCCACAACCCTTTAAACACCTGTATTTAAAGAGGTTATTCCGGCACATTGCGACAATCAGTCACAGGGTGACTTGTAGTTAATTTTTCGTCACCCGTCATAATCCCTTGAAGGCCGTAAAGTTCGCCTGCAAAATGCCGCGCCCTGCTGTCATTTCAGCGGGGTCGTGCTGATCGGCCGCCCCAGTTGCGCCACTCGCGGTGCACTGGCCTTTTTACAAAAATCAAAAGCAAAAAGATCATGCAGGAGATTTGACGTGCACATTGGTGTTCCTCTCGAAACCCAGACCGGTGAAACGCGGGTTGCTGCAACCCCGGAAACCATCAAGAAGCTGATCGGCCAGGGCCATAAGGTCACTGTACAAAGCGGTGCAGGCATCAAAGCCAGTGTCGTGGACAGTGCCTATGAAACGGCAGGCGCAACCATTGGCAGTGCCAGCGACGCGTTTGGCGCCGAGCTGATTCTCAAGGTGGTCGCCCCCAGCGACAGCGAACTGACGCTGATTAAAAGCGGCACCGTGTTGGTGGGCATGCTCAATCCGTTCAGCAACGAAACCATCACCCAACTGGCCGAACATGGCATCACCGCCTTCGCCCTGGAGGCCGCCCCGCGTACCTCCCGTGCGCAGAGCCTGGATGTGCTGTCGTCCCAGGCCAACATTGCCGGTTACAAGGCCGTGTTGCTGGCGGCTCATCACTACCCGCGCTTCATGCCCATGCTGATGACCGCCGCCGGTACGGTGAAAGCCGCTCGCGTGCTGATCCTCGGCGCCGGCGTGGCTGGCCTGCAGGCTATCGCTACAGCGAAACGCCTGGGTGCCGTCATCGAAGCGTCCGACGTACGACCGGCCGTGAAGGAGCAGATCGAGTCCCTCGGCGCCAAGTTCGTCGATGTGCCTTATGAGACCGATGAAGAGCGCGAATGCGCTGTTGGCGTCGGCGGTTACGCACGCCCCATGCCCACCAGCTGGATGCAGCGTCAGGCCCTGGCCGTGCATGAGCGCGCCAAGCAAGCCGATATCGTCATCACCACCGCCCTGATTCCGGGTCGCAAGGCCCCGACTTTGCTGAGCGCCGAAACCGTCGCCCAGATGAAGCCAGGCTCTGTGGTAATCGACCTGGCCGCCGCCCAAGGCGGCAACTGCCCGCTGACCGTCGCCGACCAGGTGGTGGTGGAAAACGGCGTGACCATTTGCGGCCCGACCAACCTTGCCGGTGCCGTCGCTGCCGATGCCTCGGCCCTGTATGCGCGCAACCTGCTGGACTTCCTGAAGCTGGTCTTCACCAAGGAAGGGCAGTTTGAAATCAACCTCGAAGACGACATCGTCGCCGCGTGCCTGATGTGCCGCGACGGCCAAGTCATCCGCAAAAACGCCTAAGCAGGGATTCAGACGATGGAAGAGCTTATCTCCCCCGGTATCTACAACCTGATCATCTTCGTGCTGGCGATTTATGTCGGTTATCACGTGGTCTGGAACGTCACCCCCGCGCTGCACACGCCACTGATGGCGGTGACCAACGCAATCTCGGCGATCGTGATCGTTGGCGCCATGCTTGCGGCCGCGCTCACCGTCACGCCGCTGGGCAAGACCATGGGCACCCTGGCCGTGGCCCTGGCCGCGGTAAACGTGTTCGGCGGCTTCCTGGTTACCCGTAGGATGCTTGAGATGTTCAAGAAGAAAGCGCCCAAGGCTAAAGAAGAGGTGCAAAAGTAATGAGCATGAATCTGGTAACGACGCTCTACCTGATCGCGTCGATCTGTTTCATCCAGGCCCTCAAAGGCCTGTCGCACCCGACCACGTCACGCCGCGGCAACCTGTTCGGCATGCTCGGCATGGCGCTGGCGGTACTCACCACCGTTGGCCTCATCTATAAGCTCGGTGCAGAGCTTGCCACTGCCGGCATCGGCTACGTGATTGTCGGCCTGCTGGTCGGCGGCACCGCCGGTTCGATCATGGCCAAGCGTGTAGAAATGACCAAGATGCCTGAACTGGTCGCCTTTATGCACAGCATGATCGGCCTGGCCGCGGTGTTCATTGCCATTGCCGCAGTGGTCGAGCCGCAATCGCTGGGCATCGTCAAGCAACTGGGCGATGCGATTCCTGCGGGCAACCGTCTGGAACTGTTCCTCGGTGCTGCCATCGGTGCCATTACCTTCTCCGGTTCGGTCATCGCCTTCGGCAAGCTGTCGGGCAAGTACAAGTTCCGCCTGTTCCAGGGCGCACCGGTACAGTTCGGCGGCCAGCACAAGCTGAACCTGGTGCTGGGCCTGGCCACGCTGGGCCTGGGCCTGGTGTTCATGTTCACCGGCAACCTCAGCGCCTTCGCCGCGATGCTGGCCCTGGCCTTTGTGCTGGGTGTGCTGATCATCATCCCGATTGGCGGCGCCGACATGCCGGTAGTCGTGTCGATGCTCAACAGCTACTCCGGCTGGGCTGCGGCAGGTATCGGCTTCTCGCTGAACAACTCGATGCTGATCATCGCCGGCTCCCTGGTCGGTTCGAGCGGCGCGATCCTCTCGTACATCATGTGCAAGGCGATGAACCGCTCCTTCTTCAACGTACTGCTCGGCGGTTTCGGCAACGCGCCGGATGCGGCAGGGCCAGCGGGCTCGAAAGAAGCGCGCCCGGTGAAGTCTGGCTCGGCTGACGACGCCACCTTCCTGCTGACCAACGCCGACACCGTGATCATCGTCCCAGGCTACGGCCTGGCGGTAGCACGGGCGCAGCATGCACTTAAAGAGCTGACCGAGAAGCTGACCCATCGCGGTGTCACCGTGAAGTATGCGATCCACCCGGTCGCCGGTCGTATGCCTGGCCACATGAACGTACTGCTGGCCGAGGCCGAAGTGCCTTACGACCAGGTGTTCGAGATGGAAGACATCAACTCCGAGTTCGGCCAGGCCGACGTGGTGCTGGTGCTCGGCGCCAACGACGTGGTCAACCCGGCCGCCAAGAACGATCCGAAATCGCCGATCGCCGGCATGCCGATTCTCGAAGCCTTCAAGGCCAAGACGATCATCGTCAACAAGCGCTCGATGGCCAGCGGTTACGCCGGCCTGGATAACGAGTTGTTCTACCTGGACAAGACCATGATGGTCTTCGGCGATGCCAAGAAGGTCATCGAAGACATGGTCAAGGCCGTCGAATAAACACTGCTCCAGCGCAATACCCGAAACCCCGGCCTCCCGTAGGCTGGGGTTTTTTATTAACGGGAAAAACCCGACCAAAGGCTCTAAATCGCGACCTGGCATTCGACCATGGTAGCGGGACGAACGCCTTTGAAATCACTAGACTGCCCACCTTGCCTCCGTTGCCCGAGATAACAATCCATGTACCGTGATCGTATCCGCTTGCCTTCGCTGTTGAACAAGGTCATGAGCGCCGCCGATGCTGCCGCCCTGATCGAGGACGGCATGACCGTCGGCATGAGCGGCTTTACCCGCGCCGGTGAAGCCAAGGCTGTGCCCCACGCCCTGGCCGAACGTGCCAAGACCTCGCCCCTGAAAATCACCTTGATGACCGGCGCCAGCCTGGGCAACGACCTGGACAAGCAACTGACCGAAGCCGGCGTGTTGTCGCGCCGCATGCCATTCCAGGTCGATAGCACCCTGCGCAAGGCCATCAACGCCGGCGAAGTGATGTTTATCGACCAGCACCTGTCGGAGACCGTCGAACAGCTGCGCAACAACCAGCTCAAGCTGCCGGACATTGCCGTGATCGAAGCGGTGGCCATCACCGAACAAGGGCATATCGTGCCGACCACGTCCGTGGGCAACTCGGCCAGCTTCGCGATTTTTGCCAAACAGGTGATCATCGAGATCAACCTGGCGCACAACCCGAACCTGGAAGGCCTGCACGACATCTATATCCCGACCTACCGCCCGACTCGCACACCGATCCCGCTGGTCAAGGTGGATGATCGCATCGGCAGCACCGCCATCCCGATCCCGCCCGAAAAGATCGTCGCCATCGTCATCACCAACCAGGCCGACTCCGCTTCCACGGTGACGCCGCCTGACAGCGACACCCAGTGGATCGCCAATCACCTGATCAACTTTCTCAAGCAGGAAGTCGATGCCGGGCGCATGACCAACAAGCTCGGCCCGCTGCAAGCCGGGATCGGCAACATTGCCAACGCGGTGATGTGCGGCCTGATCGAGTCGCCGTTCGAAGACCTGACCATGTACTCCGAAGTGCTGCAGGATTCGACCTTTGACCTGATCGATGCTGGCAAGCTGAGCTTTGCCTCTGGCAGCTCGATCACCTTGTCGGAGCGGCGCAATGCCGACGTGTTCGGCAACCTGGAGCACTACAAGGACAAGTTGGTGCTGCGCCCGCAGGAAATCTCCAACCACCCGGAAGTGGTGCGCCGCCTGGGCATCATCGGCATTAACACCGCGCTGGAGTTCGACATCTACGGCAACGTCAACTCCACTCACGTCTGCGGCACGCGGATGATGAACGGCATTGGCGGTTCGGGGGACTTCGCCCGCAACGCGCACCTGGCGATCTTCGTCACCAAGTCCATTGCCAAGGGCGGGGCGATTTCCAGCGTGGTGCCGATGGTCAGCCATGTCGACCATACCGAGCATGACGTCGACATCCTTGTGACCGAGATCGGCCTGGCCGACCTGCGCGGCCTGGCGCCACGGGAGCGCGCACGGGTGATCATCGACAATTGTGTGCACCCTGACTACCGCGAGGCGCTGAACAACTACTTCACCGCCGCCTGCGCCATCGGTGGACACACGCCACATATCCTGCGTGATGCCCTGAGCTGGCACATCAATCTGGAAGAAACCGGGCATATGCTCAAAGGCTGATTGATACAGATCCGGGCTGATGCAAATACAGTTTCATTCGCCCGGATCTGATTACCGCACTTTTGAAAAAAACTGTACTACTGTACCGGTCATTTCCTACCGTAAAACCCTACATCCCTTCTCAAAAACACCTAAAACGCACCAATAAAGTGCTGACAGGTACAGTTGCCCCATTTCCGTACAGTACAGCCGCTATAAACAGTTAACTGGCCCCTCACAATACAGGTGAACTGTATCTAGAGAGTCTTGCGCCGGAGGAGGATCATTGGCATCAGTTAAACCACTACCTAATCCCGCCACAAGCGGAAGGATGTCATCATGGAACGTACACTCAGTTCCGAACTGTTCTTCGAAGATAAAGCTGTAAACACCCAGGCTTCCCTGCCTCTGCGCGTTATCGCCAACCTGATGTTGTGGCAGCGCCGCATCTCCAGCCGCCATCAACTGGCTCGCCTGGACTCGCGCTTGCTGGCCGATGCCGGGATCAGCGAAGCTCAACGCTACGAAGAGCTGAGCAAGCCGTTCTGGCGCTGATTTAGCGCCCGCTGGCCCTGACCTGTAGGGTCCACCGCCAGCACCCCGAATTGTTGTAGCAGAGCCCGCCCCGGGTAACCGGAGGCGGGTTTTGTTGTTTCTGGGCGACTGAAAAATCGGCAGGGCAGCCTTCCTTGCCATGCAAACCAGTACAGTTTAAAAAACATAACAGTTAATAGGTACAATAAAGATACTCCCAATTTGTACCGGTTAAATTGCCCTGCCGAGCAACGACTTCCCATCACGCACTACCCGAACAGATGGGCGCCAGCTACTATCGCGTCATCAGTCGTGCGTCACCTTCTTCGTTTCATACACAGGAGTCACCCTATGTCCCGTCTTCGTTTGTTGAGCGCTGCCGCTTTGTTTGCCGTCGCTGCCAACGCCAGCGCTACCAGCTTGATCGTGACCACCGACTCGATTGTCGGCGCGCTGAAAGCCACTTCCGACGCTACCTCCGATGCCACATCGTCCCTGCGCGACAACAAGGTCGTGCGCGCCGCCCGTGATGACGCCGCCAGCTTTGTCGCCAGCGAAGGCGCCATCCGTGGCGTGAAGCTGGAAAGCGCCCTGGCGCAGATCCGCCAGCAGGCCCCACAACTCAATACCGCCACCGACACGCAACTGGCCCAGGCGATCCTGGCCATCTGACCTTGACTCACTGTAGGAGCGAGCTTGCTCGCGAAGATCGCGAACAATAACGCGGGGCTCACTGCTAAAACACTGCGCTCTCAGGTTCTTCGCGAGCAAGCTCGCTCCTACAGTAGTCTGCCTGCTCGCTGGCTCTCGCCCGGGCATTGCGCTAGCCTTGGCGCTCGTTTTCAGTTGTCGAGTCCCATGGTTTTTTCATACCGTTTGTTGATTGTTCCCACTGTGCTGGCCATGTGCGGGGCCAACTCGGCCCAGGCCTTTGACCTGTCCACCCAAGGCCTCGTAGCCAGCGCCTATGCCACCAGTAAAGTGACGTCGGCACCGTTCGACCAGAAACTGATACTGGCGGCCCAGGATGACGCTGCCGCGTTCATTGCCACTGATGGCCAATGGCGGGGCGCCCGGTTGGAGAGCGCACTGGATTACCTGCGTCGCGCCCAGCCAAAACTTAAGTCCAGTGACCTTGAACTGGCCCAGGCAATTCTCGTCCAATAACCATCTTTACCTTTTGGAGTCATTCCATGCGTCGCCCGTTGATCGCAGCTGCTCTCGGCCTGTTCTTGCTGGCAGATATCGCCCAGGCACAAACCCTGGTGGCCACCAGTAACATCATTGTTCGTGCCTTCGGCCGCACCATTGATTTCACTTCGGATACCACGACCTCCATCCGTGACTCCAAAGTCGTGCGCGAAGCCCACGATGACGCCGCCAGCTTTGTCGCCAGCAATGGCGATATCCGTGGCGCGCAACTGGAAGCCGCCTTCGATACCCTGCGCACCCGCGTGCCAGAAGCCCGCGACGCCAGCGACCAGGTCCTCGCCGAAGCCATCCTCGCATTGTGAGGCGCTTCACCGCCTGGCTCTTGGCTGCGACGGTGCTGCTGGCTAGCAGCGCCGCCCAGGCCAGCCTGCAGCTACGGCTCAAGACCGATGGTTTGAGCCCCGCCCAACAGCAGGCCAGCCAGGCATTGCTGGATGAAGCCATGCAGGCACTGCCGCCGCGCTTCATCGAGCAACTGGATCGGCGCATCGACGTCGGCTGGACCGACGACATGCCCGCCAATGCCTATGGCCAGGCGTCACTGGTGTCCGAACTGGACCTCAATCGCAAGCTGCTGGCCAGCCTCACTGACGGCACCGCCGCCGCCCAGCAGACCCAGCGCCCCCACGGCACCGTGCGCCGGGAATTGCTCGCCACCGTGCTGCATGAGCTGACCCATATCTATGATCGCGCGCGCCTGTGGCCCAGGGACCAGCGCTCGTTGATCCAGCGCTGCAGCCGCCAGAACAACATCACCGGCCTGATTGGCCTGCCCGATCAATGCCGTGGCCAGAATGACCGGCGCTTCACCCTCAGCGACGACCCGCGCCTGCTCGACCTCGCCGGCTGGCCGCAATACGTCGGCCGCCGTGGCGAGCGCGAGCAACACAACCGGCAAGTGGCCCGCAGCCCGGACCTGTACGAAATCACCAACCCCAAGGAATTCGTCGCGGTCAACATGGAGTACTTCCTCCTTGACCCGAGCTACGCGTGCCGCCGTCCCGCGCTGTACCGTTACTACCAGCAACACTTCGGCTGGGCACCGCCAGCCAAGGACACCTGCGCCAACACCTTCGCCTTCCTCAACGCCGGTAACGATTTTGCCAAGACGCCCTTGGGCCAGGTCGATCCCGAACGCGTATACGCCATCGACTACCTGCTGGCCGAAGCCAACCAGAACCTGGTGAGCCGCTGGGGCCACAGCATGCTGCGCCTGGTGATCTGTGCGCCGGGCCGCCCCCGTGGCCCGGATTGCCGCCTGGACCTGGACCAGCACCTGGTGTTGTCCTACCGCGCATTCGTCGGTGACGTACAGCTGTCGAGTTGGGACGGCCTGGTGGGCAAGTACCCTTCGCGCCTGTTTGTACTGCCCCTGGCCCAGGTGATCGACGAATACACCAAGACCGAACTGCGCGGCCTGGCTTCCGTGCCCCTGATTCTCACGCGCCAGGAGATCAACGACACGGTCGAACACGCCGCCGAAATGCACTGGAGCTACGACGGCAATTACTACTTCCTCTCCAACAACTGTGCAGTAGAAGGCCTGAAACTGCTGCGCAGCGGCAGCGCCAACCCGCAACTGACAGCCCTGGACAACATCACCCCCAACGGTTTGCTGGAAGTCCTCAAGGCCCGTGGGCTGGCCGACACCAGCGTGCTGGACGACCGCCGCGAGGCCTTGCGCCTGGGCTATCACTTCGACTCCTTCCGCGAGCGCTACCAGGCGATGTTCGAGGTGCTGAAAAAGCATCTGCCGATCCCGCAGACCCAGGTCGAAGACTGGCTGGCTTTGAGCGCCGAGCAACGCAGGGCGTGGTTCGACAAGGCCGACTTGCGCACCAGCGCTGCATTGCTGCTGCTGGAACAGGCCAGCTTTCGCAAGCAACTGATGCTTGCCCAGGACGAGGTCAAGCAACGCTACCTCGGTGCCCGCGAGCTGAAGAACGGCGGCATGGCCAAGGCCGATGCCACCTTGCAGCAGATCCTCGCCAACAGTGGCTTCCTCAGCCGCCCGGCGGAGTTGCTCGGCAGCAGCGGTTATGGATTGCCCCAACCCAAGGAATGGCAACGCCTGGAATCGGAAAGCGCCTTGCGCCAGAAACAGCTGCAATCGTTGACCGGCGACCTGGATAAAGAGGTGAGGGCGCTGCTGGAGCCCGCGCGGGCGGCGGAAATTGCAGCGTGCGAGGCCAATCTCAAGCAGGTCGGCGAACATCTGCGCGCGCTGCACAAGGCCGCTGGCGGGCTGCAACTGCCTTGAAACTGTAGGAGCGAGCTTGCTCGCGAAAAACCCGAGAACACTGCGTTTGCCCCGCAAACGCGCCTTATCGTTCACGACCTTCGCGAGCAACCTCGCTCCTACAGTGAACCTCATCCACCTGATGACCTGTTTTCCCAACGAAAGCTGGCTGAAAGCTTTCACGATTAGGATCGCCCTCACTACCGGCAATAGACCGGTTGGCCAACCTGAGCGCTTTTATGCCCAGGGGCCCAATTAACAACAACAATGGTGATTCTGATGTCCGCTCGTACCCGCCTGTTTTTCTCGACTCCCCCCGTACGCCTCGCGCTTTTCGTTCTGCGCTGACCCCAACCCGGTTCGCCATTCCCTAGCCGCGCTACGCCTGGAGTATTCCTATGCTGACTTTCCTTGGCTTTGCCATGGTCATCACGTTCATGTTCCTGATCATGACCAAGCGCCTCTCGGCGCTGATCGCCCTGATCATCGTGCCTATCCTGTTCGCGCTGTTCGGTGGCTTTGCGCCGAAGATCGGTCCGATGATGCTCGAAGGCATCACCAAGCTGGCACCCACCGGCGTGATGCTGATGTTCGCCATCCTCTACTTTGCCTTGATGATCGACTCCGGCCTGTTTGACCCGGCCGTGCGCAAGATCCTCAAACTGGTCAAGGGCGACCCGCTGAAAGTCTCGGTCGGTACTGCCGTGCTGGCGCTGGTGGTGTCCCTGGACGGTGACGGCGCCACCACCTACATGATCTGCGTGGCCGCCATGCTGCCGCTGTACAAGCGCATCGGCATGAGCCCGCGAATCATGGCCGGCCTGATCATCCTCGCCGGTGGCGTGATGAACATGACCCCCTGGGGCGGCCCGACCGCGCGTGCCGCCAGTGCGCTGCACGTCGACCCATCGGATATCTTCGTACCGATGATCCCGGCCATGGCTGCCGGCGTGGTGGCAATCCTGGTGATTGCCTATATGTACGGCCTGCGCGAACGTGCTCGGCTTGGCGTCATGCATCTGCAAGGCGATGAGATCGACCACAGCGAAATCAGCGTCTCGCAATTCCCGGATGCTCGTCGCCCGAAACTGATCTGGTTCAACGGCGCCCTGACCCTGGCCCTGATGTGCACCCTGATCGCCGGCCTGCTGCCGCTGCCCGTGCTGTTCATGGTGGCCTTCAGTATCGCGATGATCGTCAACTACCCGTGCCTGCAACAGCAGAAAGACCGCGTTGCCGCCCACGCCGGTAGCGTACTGGCGGTGGTGGGCCTGATCTTCGCTGCAGGTATTTTCACCGGCATTCTGTCGGGCACCGGCATGGTCGATGCCATGTCCAAGAGCCTGCTGGCGGTCATCCCTGAAGCCATGGGCCCGTACCTGGCGGTGATCACCGCGCTGGTGAGCATGCCGTTCACCTTCTTCATGTCCAACGATGCGTTCTACTACGGCGTATTGCCAGTACTGGCCGAAGCCGCCAGCCACTACGGCATCACCGCCGCAGAAATGGGCCGCGCCTCGATTGTTGGCCAGCCGGTACACTTGCTCAGCCCGCTGGTGCCTTCGACTTACCTGCTGGTGGCCCTGGCCGGTATCGAATTTGGCGATCACCAGCGCTTCACCCTGAAGTGGGCAGTGCTCGTGTGCCTGTGCATAATGGTCGCCGCATTGCTGTTGGGCACATTCCCGCTGTTCAGCACTCTATAATCGTAACAACCCACTGCGCCGGCCCTCCTGCCGGCGCGGTCTAACACTCGCGCAAAGGAACACATATGGAATGGCTGACCAATCCGGAGATCTGGATTGCCTTCTTCACCCTGACGGCTCTTGAGATCGTTCTGGGCATCGATAACATCATCATGATTTCGATCCTGGTCAGCCGTATGCCCAAGCATATGCAAGCGCGCACCCGGATCTTCGGCCTGGCCCTGGCCATGATCACCCGGATCCTGCTGCTGCTGTCGATCACCTGGGTCATGCAACTGACCGCCGACCTGTTCGTGGTGTTCGGCCAGGGTATTTCCGGTCGCGACATGATCCTGTTCTTCGGCGGCCTGTTCCTGCTGTGGAAAAGCTCCCAGGAGATGTACCACGCCCTGGAAGGTGAAGACGAAACCCATGACGAGCCGAAAGGCAAGGGTGGCAAGTTCATCTACACCATCATCCAGATCGCCATCATCGACATCGTGTTCTCCCTGGACTCGGTGATTACCGCCGTGGGTATGGTTTCCCACGTACCGGTCATGGTTGCTGCGATTATCGTTGCGGTCCTGGTGATGATGCTCGCCGCAGGCACCATCAGCGAGTTCATCGACAAGCACCCGTCGCTGAAAATGCTCGCGCTGTCGTTCCTGCTGATCGTGGGTACCGTGCTGATCGCCGAATCCTTCGACGTGCATGTGCCAAAAGGCTACGTGTACTTCGCCATGGCGTTCTCGCTGGCGGTAGAAGCGATCAACATCAAGATGCGTAGCGCTATCGCGAAAAAGAAAAAGCAGCAGGATCCGGTGAAACTGCGCAAGGACATCCCGGGCCAATAACCCGCGGGCTACACCTGTAGGAGCGAGCGTGCTCGCGAAAAACGTCAACGGTAACGCGTGCTGCCTGATTTCACGCGCTGCCCTTGAGTTCTTCGCGAGCACGCTCGCTCCTACAGTCGTTTCAGGCGCCTGCAAAAAGCTGATTTCATGACAGTTTTATTTCAAAGCCAAGTTTAGCTATGCGATGCTGGCGCTCAGCCCGTTCGCCAACTACAGCTTAAGTACACAACTCAAAACGGCACACGGCACTTTTTGCTCCGCTGGAGCACGACTCAACACAGGGGGCCGAGCATGCTGACCCTGCTCAATCTTCTTTCCGCCGTGACCCTGCTGATCTGGGGCACGCACATCGTCCGTACCGGCATCCTGCGGGTCTACGGTTCCAACCTGCGCCAGGTCATCGGGCAGAACATGGCCAGGCGCTGGCTGGCGTTCATTGCCGGGATCCTCGTCACCGCCATGGTGCAAAGCAGCAACGCCACGGCGATGCTAGTGACGTCGTTTGTCGGCCAGGGCCTGATGGGTCTGACGCCCGCCCTGGCGACCATGCTCGGCGCCGACGTCGGTACCGCCCTGATGGCGCGGGTGCTGACCCTGGATCTTTCCTGGCTGTCGCCGCTGCTGATTTTTCTCGGGGTGATCTTCTTCCTGTCGCGCAAACAAACACGCGCCGGGCAGATGGGTCGGGTCGGTATCGGCCTGGGCTTGATCATCCTTGCCCTGCAACTGATCGTCGAAGCGGCAGGACCGATTACCCAAGCCCAGGGCGTCAAAGTCCTGTTCGCCTCGCTGACCGGCGACATCCTGCTCGATGCCTTGGTAGGCGCACTGTTTGCGATGATTTCCTACTCCAGCCTGGCCGCCGTACTGCTGACGGCGACCCTGGCCGGCGCCGGCGTGATTGGCCTGCATGTAGCCATCGGCCTGGTGATCGGTGCCAATATCGGCAGCGGCGTACTGGCATTCCTCAGCACCAGTATGCAAAACGCCGCTGGCCGCCAAGTGGCCCTCGGCAGCCTGCTGTACAAGCTGATCGGCCTGCTGCTGATCATTCCCGTCCTGGACCCGCTGGTGCAGTGGATGGACACCCTGGACTACAGCGCCCAGGGCATGGTGATTACCTTTCACCTGCTCTACAACGTCACCCGCTGCCTGATCCTGCTGCCCACCATCGGCCCCATGGCCCGCCTGTGTGCCTGGCTGCTGCCGGAACGTCCGGAGGCCAACGGCCTGGCCAAACCCCGCCATCTGGACCCGACGGCGCTGACCACCCCGAGCCTGGCCCTGGCCAACGCCGCGCGGGAAACCCTGCGCCTGGGGGACTTGATCGACAACATGCTGACCGCGATGCTCGAAGTGTTGCGCGGCAAACAAACGGCCATCACCCAGGAAATGCGCAGCCTCAGCGATGATGTCGAAGCGCTTTACAGTGCGATCAAGCTCTACCTGGCGCAAATGCCCCGGGAAGACCTCAGCGAGCACGACAGCCGGCGCTGGGCCGAGATCATCGAACTGTCGATCAACCTCAAGCTGGCCGGCGACTTGATCGAGCGCATGCTGCGCAAGGTCCAGCAGCAGAAAACCTCGCAGCGCCGCTCGTTTTCCGAAGTCGGGCTCGAAGAACTGGCCGGCCTGCATAGCCAGTTGATCGCCAACCTGCGCCTGGGCCTGTCGGTGTTCCTCAGTGCCGACCCGGAAAGCGCCCGGCAATTGTTGCGCGAGAAGCGCCGCTTCCGCGCCCAGGAACGGCGCCTGGCCCACGCCCACGTCAGCCGCCTGCAACGCAAGATCGTACAAAGCATCGAGACCAGCTCCCTGCATCTGGAACTGATTGCCGATATGAAACGACTGAACTCGTTGTTTTGCAGCAGTGCTTATGTAGTGTTGGAAACCTCCGAGACCGGTGCGTTAGCGGCGGACAATATTGCCGACATTACCCATTCGCCTTGAACGATCCGCACACCCCGGGAGTCAGTTAAAAACATCGCCTGACCAATGTGGGAGCGGGCTCCAACCGTTATTACTCGCCAGGAACCCCGTTATGCGTCGCCTGCTATTCGCCTGCCTGCTCATAGGCTCGGCCCACGCCTTTGCCTTTGATCGCTTGCAAGTCGAAGGCTACCTGTTGCCCAACGGCCTGCAATTGCTGCTCAAGCCGGGCACCGAGCGCGGGCACGTGGCGATCCGCCTGGTCGTCGGCGTTGGCCTGGACGACTTCAGTTGCGCAGACAAGGAGCTGCCACACCTGTTGGAGCACCTGCTGTTCAGCGGGATCGACGGCGGCGGCGAAGGCGAGTTGGAAGAACAGATGCAGGCCCTGGGCGGAGAGTGGAACGCCTACACCAGCAATGCCGATACCACCTTCGTCATCGAGGCCCCGGCGCGCAACCAGCGCAAGGTGCTGGACCTGTTGCTGGCCATCCTGACCCGCACCCAACTGAGCGATGCCGCCATCAACGCCGCCAAACAGGTGGTGGAGCGCGAGGATGGTGGCCACTACTCGCACCTGCAACGCCTGCTGGATCGCCAGGACCTGGGCCATAACGCCAGTCATCAACTGGCGGTGGAACTGGGCCTCAAGTGTGCCGAGCGAGCCGAGGTCAACCCACTGACCCGCGCCCAACTGGAAAAAGTGCGCCAGGACTGGTACGCCCCCAACAACATGACGCTGATCATCGTCGGCGACCTCGACAAACTGCTGCCCGCCTATCTGGAACGCACCTACGGCCAACTCGACCCGGTAGACCCCAGCGAGCATCGCCCATTACCGCAAGTCCAGGGCACGGCGGCGACCCACCGCGACCTGATCCGTGGCTGGGTCGGCAATGGCGCCAAGCTGCACCTGCTGTTCCCCGAACCGGTGCTGGACGAGCAGCACGATGCCACCTACGACCTGCTCAAGGACTATCTGGATTGGGCGCTGTATCGCCAACTACGGCTCCAGCATGGTTTGTCCTACGGCCCATGGAGCGAACGCGAAGTGCTGGGCGGCGTCGGTTTCATGAGCCTGAATGCCGACCTTGAACGCGACAACCTGGCTGAAGCCGAGCAGGTGCTGGCCTCGCTCAAGGCGCGATTGCTTGAAGACGGGCTCGACCCCACCACCTTCGCCCGCCTGAAACAGGCCGCCATCGACCGCCAGGCCTGGGCAGTGCAAGGCAACAGCGCCCTGGCCGACTATTACTGGGGCGCAGCGGGTGACTACAGCGACGGCCACTTCAGCGATCCGGCCAAACGCATCAAGGCCGTCAGCCTGGAGCAAACCAACCAGGCCATGCGCCAGTTGCTCAACCAGCCCGGCTACTGGCGCATCGAAAAACCGCTGCTCAGTTATGACGCCTTGAGCTGGATCGCGGCGGGCCTGTTGGGGTTGATCGCGCTTGTGGCAGTTGGCGTGCGCCGTTATCGCAAAGCAATTGCGTAATCACACGCCACTCAGAGAGCTAAGACGTTATTCTGTCTGGGATTTTTTCCTACAAAGACTGCGAACCGCCGAATGCCATATCTGACCCATTTCATACAGCGCCTCCTCGAACTGATGAAGCGCTATCCAGGGGTGATTGCACTCGGCGGTTTTATCTCCGGCGTGGCCAGTTTTATTCTGGTGGACCGCCAGCAAGGCATGGCCAGCTGGATCGCAATCATCATGCTGGTGAGCTGGCTGTGGCTGATGCTGGAAAACAGCTTCACCCAGTTGTTCAGCAAGGTGTTCAAGCGCGAAATCCCCGAACCGCTGCTGCGTTACGCCACGCAGATGATCCACCAGGAAAGCCTGTTCTTTGTCCTGCCGTTCTTTTTTGTCACCACCACCTGGAACAGCAGCCAGTCGATCTTCACCGGCTTGCTGGGCGCCGCCGCACTGGTGTCGATTACCGACCCGCTGTACTACAAATGGCTGGCGCCCAAACGCTGGCTGTTCCTGGCGCTGCACACCCTGACCCTGTTTGCCGCCTTGCTCACCGCACTGCCGATTATCCTGCACCTGACCACCGCCCAGAGTTACAAGCTGGCGCTGGGCGTGGCGATGCTCTTGTCGATCCCAAGCCTGGCGGTCAGCCTGCCACTGCGCAGCCTCAAGGGTTGGCTGATGCTGCTGGGCGTCACAGCGGTGATTGGCTGCGCGGGGTGGTTCCTGCGCAGTTGGGTGCCGCCGGCAACCTTGTGGATGACCGAAGTGGCGATCAGCACCCAATTGCAGGACCGCACTCCAGGCGACGACCTCAAGGAGGTCAGCGCCAGCCAACTGCGCAGCAGTGGCCTGTATGCCTACACCGCGATCAACGCACCGCGTGGGCTGGACGAACGCATCTATCATGTGTGGCAGTTCAACGGTAAAGAGGTCGACCGCATCGCCCTGGATATCCATGGCGGACGCAAGGAAGGCTACCGGGCCTGGACGCACAAGCAGAACTTCCCGGCGAATGCCGTAGGCCGCTGGCAAGTGCGGGTGCTGACCGAAGATGGCCAGGTAATCGGCGTGTTGCGCTTTAAAGTCACCGACACCGCACAAACGGACACCCCAAAGTAGGACAGATCGTGCTATTACATAGCAATTGTGGAATAGCCAAACAAGCTCGGAGCTTATGACCAGTAGCACAACGGCAGGCAATGCCCACCTGGACGCGTCCACCCAACCGCCCCAACTGCGGGTCAGCGGGGATTGGACGCTGGCCCACTACAGCGCCCTGAAACAACTGTCGGCGAGCCTCGGCGGCCAGTACGACGCCAGCACCCACGTCGACCTCAACGGCCTGGGCGCGCTGGACACCGCCGGGGCATCGTTGCTGGTCGAGTTACTGGGGCCCGAGCGCCTCGAACACTCTGCCGAGCACCCCGACTGCAACCTGTCTGCCGCCGACCGGGCGCTGCTCAAGACCGTCTATTGCTCCCTGAACGACTTCTGCGTGCCGGTCAAAGAACCGCAAGTGAGCGTCGGCATCCAACTGCTGTCGCGTATCGGCTGTGCCGTCGACACCGTCTGGAAGGACGCGATGACGCTGCTCGGCTTTATCGGCCTGATCCTCGCAACCTTTGCCCGCGGCGTGTTCCGGCCCAAGCGCTGGCGCTTGACGCCCATGGTCGCGCACATCGAACAGACCGGGCTCGACGCCGCGCCCATCGTAGCCTTGCTGACCTTCCTGGTGGGCGCCGTCGTGGCATTCCTCGGCGCCACCGTGCTGGAAAGTTTCGGCGCGAGTATTTTTACCGTGGACCTGGTGGCGTTTTCCTTCCTGCGTGAGTTCGGTGTCCTGCTCACGGCGATCCTGATGGCCGGCCGTACTGCCAGCGCCTTCACCGCGCAAATCGGCTCGATGAAGGCCAACGAAGAAATCGACGCGATCCGCACCATGGGCCTCGACCCCATGGAGTTGCTGGTCCTGCCGCGTGTCCTCGCGCTGCTGGTGGCGCTGCCGATGCTGACCTTCCTCGCCATGATCTCGGGGATTATCGGCGGTGGCGTGGTGTGCGCCGTGGCCCTGGATATCTCGCCGGCGATGTTCCTGTCGCTGCTGCAATCGGACATTGGCGTCCAGCATTTGCTGGTGGGCCTGGTCAAGGCACCGTTCTTTGCGTTCCTGATCGCCGCCATTGGCTGCCTGGAAGGCTTCAAGGTCAGCGGCAGCGCCGAATCGGTCGGCGCCCACACCACCTCGGCGGTGGTGCAATCAATTTTCGTGGTGATCGTGCTCGACGCGGTGGCCGCACTGTTCTTCATGGAGATGGGCTGGTGAGCCGTTTACCGCGTGCGCCCGCCGAGGCGGTGATTGAGGTCCGTGGCCTGTGCAACCGCTTTGGCCCGCAGAGCGTGCATGAGAACCTCGACCTGGACTTGTACAAGGGCGAGATCCTCGCCGTGGTCGGCGGCTCGGGCAGTGGCAAGTCGGTGCTGCTGCGCAGCATCATCGGCCTGCGCCAGCCCAGTGAAGGCCAGGTGCGGGTATTTGGGCAGAACCTGCCGAGCCTGTCGGAGCATGAACGCTCCCTGGTGGAACGGCGTTTCGGCGTGCTGTTCCAGAAGGGCGCGCTGTTTTCCTCGCTGACGGTCACGGAAAACGTCGCCCTGCCGCTGATTGAGCACGCCGGCCTGAGCCGCGCCGACGCCGAGCACCTGGCAGCGGTGAAACTGGCCCTGGCCGGGTTGCCCTTGTCAGCGGCCGACAAGTACCCGTCTTCGCTGTCGGGCGGAATGATCAAGCGGGCGGCCCTGGCGCGGGCGCTGGCCCTGGACCCGGACATTCTGTTTCTCGATGAACCGACCGCTGGCCTCGACCCCATCGGCGCGGCGGCATTCGACCAGTTGATCCTGACCCTGCGCGATGCCTTGGGCCTGAGCGTGCTGCTGATCACCCACGACCTCGACACGCTCTACACCATCACCGACCGCGTAGCGGTGCTGGCACAGAAAAAGGTGCTGGTGGCGGATGCCATTGATGTCGTCTCGGAAACGGACGACGCCTGGATTCACGAATACTTTCATGGCCCTCGGGGCCGTGCGGCACTGGATGCCGCTCAACAGCTCAACGAGGTATGACATGGAAACCCGAGCCCATCATGTGATGATCGGTCTGTTCAGCGTGATAGTCGTGGTCGGCGCCATGCTGTTCGGCCTGTGGCTGGCCAAGTCCAGCGTCGACAGCGCGTTCCAGGATTACGAAGTGATCTTCAACGAAGCGGTCAGCGGCCTGTCCCAGGGCAGCGCGGTGCAATACAGCGGGATCAAGGTGGGTGACGTCACCAGCCTGCGCCTGGACCCGAAAGACCCGCGCCGCGTGCTAGCCCGCATCCGCCTGGCCGGCCAGACGCCAATCAAGGAAGACACCCAGGCCAAGCTGGCGCTGACCGGCATCACCGGCACCTCGATCATCCAACTCAGCGGCGGCACCCCGCAAAGCCCCGAACTCAAGGGCAAGAACGGCAACCTGCCGCAGATCACCGCCTCGCCATCGCCCATTGCCCGGCTGCTCAATAACAGCAATGACCTGATGACCAGCATCAACCTGCTGCTGCACAACGCCAACCGCCTGTTCTCGCCGGACAACGTCGAGCGCCTGAGCAACACCCTGGCACACCTGGAACAGACCACCGGGGCCATCGCCGAGCAACGTGGCGATATCAAGGTGGTGATGCAGCAACTGACTCAAGTCAGCAAACAGGCTGGCGCCACCCTGGAACAGACCACCGCGCTGATGCGCAACGCCAACGGCCTGCTCAACGACCAGGGCAAGCAGATGTTCGGCAGCGCCGAAGGGGCCATGCGCTCCCTGGAACAGAGCACTGCAACCATCAACAGCTTGTTGAACGACAACAAGGACTCCCTGAACAGTGGCATGCAGGGTCTCAATGGACTGGCTCCGGCCGTGCGTGAACTGCGCGATACCCTCGGATCGTTGCGTGCCATCTCCCGCCGCCTGGAGGCCAACCCCAGCGGGTATCTGCTGGGCAGTGACAAGAACAAGGAGTTCACGCCATGAAGCGTGCTTACCAAATGATCGCCCCAATAGCCCTGGCTCTGGTCAGCGCTTGCTCGATTCTGCCCAAGGCCGACCCGTCCAACGTCTACCGACTGCCGGCGGCCCAGGCGACTACGCCGGGCAGCCCGGTGGCCTGGTCGTTGCGGCTGACCAAGCCGCAAGCCAGTGAGTTCCTCGACAGCCCACGCATTGCCGTGGTGCCCCAAGGCGACTTGATCAGCAGCTATGCCCTGTCGCGCTGGAGCGATCCGGCGCCGGTGCTGTTGCGCAATCGCCTGCTGGATGGTTTCCAGCGCGATGGCCGGGTGGCACTGCTGAGCACCGATGACAGCAACCTGCAGGCGGACTTCGAGCTGGGGGGACAGTTGCAGGCCTTCCAGAGCGAATACCGGGGCAGCGCGGTGGAGGTGGTGATTCGGTTGGATGCGCGACTGGTGCGCGGCAGCGACCAGCGGATCGTGGCGGCCAAGCGCTTTGAGGTGCGCCAGCCGGTCAGCGATACCCAGGTGCCAGCGGTGGTGGCCGGGTTTGGTGTGGCCGGGGACCAGTTGAACAGGCAGGTAGTGGATTGGGTGGTGGCGCAGGGCAATACAGCACCTAAACGCTGAGGGCCTCATCGCAGGCAAGCCAGCGCCCACATTTTGATTTGTGAACACAGTCAAATGTGGGAGCTGGCTTGCCTGCAATAGCGGTCTAAAGCTTAGCCAAAGAACCAGTAGCAGACCGCAATCGCCGCCACCACACCCGCAAACTCCGCCAACAACGCACACCCCACCGCATGCCGCGCGCGCTGGATGCCCACCGAGCCAAAGTACACCGCCAGCACATAGAACGTGGTCTCGGTGCTGCCCTGGATCGTCGCCGCCACCAGGGCCGCGAAGCTGTCCACACCCTGGGTCTGCATGGTCTCGATCAGCATCGCCCGCGCCGCGCTGCCGGAGAATGGCTTGACCATCGCCGTGGGCAAGGCGTCGACAAAACGCGTGTCCATGCCGGTCCAGGCCACCAGATGGCGAATCCCTTCCAGGCCAAACTCCAGCGCGCCGGACGCACGCAGCACGCCGACCGCACACAACATCGCCACCAGATACGGCAGCAGGTTCTTGGCGACATCAAAGCCCTCTTTGGCGCCTTCGACAAACGCCTCGTAGACCTTGACCTTGCGCAACGCGCCAATCAGCAGGAACAGCATGATCAGGCCAAACAACGTGAGGTTGCCCAGGATCGAGGACAGTCCCGCCAGGGCCGTGGCCGACAGGGTCGCGAGCAAGGCCATGAAGCCGCCCAGCACCAACGCCCCGGGAATCAGGTATGCCAGCACCACCGGGTCCCACAGGCGCAGGCGCTGCATCAGCGCCACCGACAGCAGGCCCACCAGGGTCGAGGCGCTGGTGGCCAGCAGGATTGGCAGGAACACCAGCGTCGGGTCCGGCGCGCCTTGCTGGGCGCGATACATGAAGATCGTCACCGGCAACAGGGTCAGGGAAGACGCGTTGAGCACCAGGAACAGGATCTGCGCGTTGGTCGCGGTGTTGGGGATGGGGTTGAGCTCTTGCAGCGCCTTCATGGCCTTGAGGCCGATGGGCGTGGCCGCGTTGTCCAGGCCCAGGCCGTTGGCGGCAAAGTTGAGGGTGATCAAGCCGATGGCCGGGTGACCGGCCGGGACTTCCGGCATCAGCCGCAGGAACAGCGGGCCAAGGGCCTTGGCCAGCCATTCGACAATCCCGGCCTTCTCGGCGATGCGCAGGAAGCCCAGCCACAAGGTCAGGGTGCCGAACAGCAACACCATCACTTCCACCGACAGCTTGGCCATGGCGAAGATACTCTCCACCATCGCCGCAAAGATCCCGGCGTTCCCCCCCACCAGCCATTGCGCCAGCGCCGATACCATTGCCACGACAAAGAAGCCAAGCCACAGGCCATTGAGCATCAGTCACACCCCTTTAAATATGTGGCGAATGATAGCGGGGCTGGCAGAAACGACAAACCCCGGATTTACCGGGGTTTGTTCACTTCAAGCCGCGATCAGCCCTGGCTGGTCTCGCCCACTGGCTGCACAGTCTTGGTCCGCCAGTGCGGCAGGGAGTTCCAGTAGCGCTCGCCCTTGGCATCGTCGTACATGCCTTCCCAACGCGCGATGACCAACACGGCCAGGGCGTTGCCGATCACGTTCAGCGCAGTACGCGCCATGTCCATGATGCGGTCGACACCGGCGATGAACGCCAGGCCTTCCAGCGGGATGCCCACGCTGCCCAGGGTCGCCAACAGCACCACGAAGGACACGCCCGGCACGCCGGCAATACCTTTGGAGGTGACCATCAGGGTCAGTACCAGCATCAGTTGTTGGCCAACCGACAGGTCGATGCCATACAGCTGGGCGATAAAGATCGCCGCGATGCTCTGGTACAGGGTCGAACCGTCGAGGTTGAACGAGTAACCGGTCGGCACCACGAAGCTGCAGATGGCTTTCGGCGCACCGTAGGCTTCCATCTTCTCGATCACGCGCGGCAGCACGGTTTCGGAGCTGGCGGTGGAGTAGGCCAGTACCAGTTCATCCTTGAAGATGCGCATCAGCTTGATCACCGAGAAGCCAAACAGGCGGGCGATCAGGCCGAGAATCACAAAGGCGAAGAACAGGATGGCGACGTAAACCAGGATCACCAGCTTGGCCAATGGCAGCAGCGAGGCGAAGCCGAAGTTGGCCACGGTCACGGCGATCAGGGCGAATACACCGATAGGGGCGTACTTCATGATCATGTGGGTGACTTTGAACATGCTCTCGGACACGCCCTGGAACATGGTCACCAGGGGTTCGCGCAAGTCTGGCTTGAGGCTCGACAAGCCCAGGCCGAACAACACGGAGAAGAAGATGATCGGCAGCATCTCGCCACGGGCCACGGCGGCAAAGATGTTCGACGGGATCAGGTTGAGGATGGTCTCGATGAACGCATGCTCATGCTGCACCTCGGCGGCAGTCGCCTGGTACTTGGAGATATCCACGGTACCCAGGGTGCTCATGTCGATACCGGCACCTGGATGGAACAGGTTGGCCAGCAGCAGACCGACCACAATCGCAATGGTAGTGACCACTTCGAAGTAAACGATGGTCTTTACGCCGATTCGACCGAGCTTTTTCGCATCCCCTACACCGGCAATTCCGACAATCAGCGACGAAATCACGATCGGGATCACGATCATCTTGATCAGGCGGATAAAGATATCGCCCGCCGGTTGCAACACGTTGCTGATCCACCAGGCTTTTTCGGCACTGAAGTGGTTGAGTACAGCACCGATTGCAATCCCTAGCACCAGACCGATGAGGATCTGCCAGGCGAGGCTTAGTTTTGCCTTCTTCATGTCATTACCCTTGTTTCAAGTGGACTCAGGCAGATGCGCCAGCTGGAACGCCCGGAAGCGAAAAAGTGTGAGCATCAGCCTCCGTAGAAGGTCACCGCAGATGGCCGATATGGCTTACTGGCAAGCGAAAAAAGGCGCAACTATTCCGATGCGGGGGGGCATAGTCTAATGCCGTAAACGCCTACCCTATGCCGAATCGGCATGGGTTTTTTTAAATAAAACTGTCTGTTTGGTCAGTTCGAATGCGACATTTTGTCAGGCATACATGCCGTGAACCGGCCATTTCAGGCTCGCTCAGGGATTTTCGGTTTTTTTGCCAGGCGGGAAAAACTCTTGAAAATTCCTACGCATACCGTCGAAAAACACGTCTGGCCGAGGGCAAACTTTCTCGATAGATGGTCGCGCCGTAACACCACGAAACGGTTGTGATGAAGCAGAAAGGAAATTTGCAGCTACATGCGGCATAAGTGCCGTGTGATGACTCACAAGCCCGTCGCAAGCCCGTCAGGCCATAACGGCCTGCGGACTTGCGTCGCAGCTTTTCTCCCGACCTGGCCCTTGCGCAGGTACTCCCTGTACCCGTAGGTCGCGCCGATCCCTTGATCAGAGCAACCCGGCCCCCTGGTCATGCATCGCCGTCAGGCGGCGGTGCAAACAGAAACAGACAGTTGGCCTGTTCCCCTGTTGGGCAGGCCCACAGACGGGCCTAGTACCAATTCGGATCTTTCTTGAGTTGCTCCATCAGCAACTTCTGCATGCCTTCATCGGGCTTGCCGATGAAACGATAGTCCGCATGCCGTGTTGGCGACTTGTCCGCCGGAAGCCCGGCAGGGACTTCGACCAACATCGCGTAGGCATCTTCCTTATCCATGCTGAACGCAACGATCAAACGTTTATTCAGGCAGGTATCGGCCGTTTCACACAGCGGCCCGACCAAATACCCGTCACCGTCTTCCGTCACGGCATTCATTTGCTCAGACGTGCCCGACAGGTTGATCACCCACTCAGGCAGGCGCTCTTCCTTCTTGACCACACCCTGCCAGGTTTCGCGGTACTGCGGATCGGCATTGAGCAGTTCATTGGCACGCGCCTGACCGTCATTGGCGGCCATGACCAAGCCACTACCGCCCAACAGCAGGGCGGCAGCCAGGGTTTTGAGAGACAAGTTGACCATGTTCAGCCTCGACCACGACGGCCAAAGAAGAAGGAAGCGATGAACATCACCAGGAAGACGACAAAGAGAATCTTGGCGATACCCGTGGCGGTGCCCGCGATACCACCGAAGCCCAGGACTGCAGCGACAATGGCAATGATCAGAAATGTGATTGCCCAACTCAACATGGTGATTCTCCTTTTACATCTATTAAGAGGACTGCTGTGTCGCCACCCTGCCGCACCCAATGGACGGCAGGTTCATGCCTAGAACACCCAGCGTTCCTGGACAGGCTCGTCGTACAGGGCAATGTCCTGTTCAACCGCCATCATGCGCGGGGCTGTCACGTCGGCGGTGCTGCTGCCAACCGAACGAAAATGGGTCTGTGTCATGGGTGTGCGCTCGAACTGCGGGGCGGACTGCGGGCTCTGCTGCCAATGCTGCAGCTGCTGAGCACCGATCAAGGTCACCATCAAGGCGAGGCTGGCAAACAGCCCCTGTTGAAGGCGCAGTGGCGATACACGCAATGGCTTGAGGCTTTGGCGAGTCATCCTGAATCTCTCCCGCATCATGTTGTCTTGTTCGTTGATCACGCTTGTAGGAGAGGTATTGCAGAGTGCATGCCAGTTTTTATGACGAATAAAAACTAATAAAATCAGTAGGTTATAAGAGCACCTGGTTTCTTCCTAACAGCATCCTGCACGATGCGCCTATCCTCACCGTGCGAAATGCACGATGGTCAGTGGTCGGATCAAGGGATCAAAAGGGCCGGCAGGACTGCCGAAGCATCAAGAAGGGTCAAAAACGCGCTGCCCGTGGCTATAAGTAGGAAGGGTCTCAGATAGCTGCGCGATAAGGCTTTGAATCAATCAGAATAAACCATGCAACTTGCCCGATTATTCTGGGACTAAACAAGATCACTCATTCGTATGTTAAGGAGCGCGGGACAGATGGAATCAGCCAAGGAGCTTCAAGGCCGCATTCTTTTAGTGGACGACGAGTCCGCAATCCTGCGCACCTTCCGCTACTGCCTGGAAGATGAAGGCTATACCGTAGCCACTGCCAACAGCGCGGCCCAGGCCGATGCCCTGTTGCAACGCCAGGTGTTCGACCTGTGCTTTTTGGACCTGCGCCTGGGCGAAGACAACGGCCTGGATGTGCTGGCACAAATGCGTATCCAGGCCCCCTGGATGCGCGTGGTGATTGTCACCGCGCACTCGGCCGTCGATACGGCAGTGGATGCGATCCAGGCTGGCGCGGCCGATTACCTGGTCAAGCCCTGCAGCCCGGACCAATTGCGCCTGGCCACCGCCAAGCAGCTGGAAGTGCGCCAGTTGTCAGCACGCCTGGAAGCGCTGGAAGGTGAAGTACGCCAGCCCAAGGATGGCCTCGACTCCCATAGCCCCTCGATGATGGTGGTACTGGAGACCGCCCGCCAAGTGGCCGGCACCGATGCCAATATCCTGATTCTGGGCGAGTCCGGCACCGGTAAAGGTGAACTGGCCCGGGCGATTCATGGCTGGAGTAAAAGGGCGAAGAAATCCTGCGTCACCATCAACTGCCCGTCCTTGACCGCAGAGCTGATGGAAAGCGAGCTGTTCGGCCATAGTCGCGGCGCCTTTACCGGCGCCAGCGAAAGCACCCTCGGCCGGGTCAACCAGGCGGACGGCGGCACCCTGTTTCTAGACGAGATCGGCGATTTCCCCCTGACATTGCAACCCAAGTTGTTGCGCTTTATCCAGGACAAGGAATATGAACGGGTCGGCGACCCGGTCACCCGCCGCGCCGATGTGCGTATCCTGGCGGCGACCAACCTGAACCTGGAAGACATGGTGCGCGACGGCCGTTTTCGCGAAGACTTGCTGTATCGCCTGAACGTCATCACCTTGCACCTGCCGCCCCTGCGCGAACGCAGCGAGGATATCCTCGCCCTCGCTGACCGTTTCCTGGCGCGCTTCGTCAAAGAGTACGCGCGGCCAGCCCGCGGCTTCAGCGATGAGGCCCGTGAAGCACTGCTCAACTACCGCTGGCCGGGCAATATCCGTGAACTGCGCAACGTCGTGGAACGCGCCAGCATCATCTGTGCCCAGGAGAAGGTCGAAATCAGCCATTTGGGGATGGCCGAGCAACCGACCAACAACTCACCGCGTATCGGCGCGGCGTTGAGCCTGGACGAACTGGAAAAAGCCCATATCGGCGCCGTGCTGGCCACCAGCGATACCCTGGACCAGGCGGCCAAGACCCTGGGCATCGATGCCTCGACGCTGTATCGCAAACGCAAGCAATACAACCTGTGAGCTGCACCTTATGAAGCTGGCGATGAAACTGCGCACGCGGCTGTTCCTGAGCATTTCTGCGCTGATCACCGTGGCCCTGCTTGGGCTGCTGCTGGGGCTGGTGAGTGTCATGCAAATGGCCAAGGCCCAGGAATCCCTGATCCGCAGCAACTTCATTACCCTGGATCTGGGGCTCAAGCTGCGCCAGACCCTGGGCGACCAGTTGATCTTGATGCTCAACGACCGGCCGGACCCGGTCGCCCTGAATACGTCGCGCCAACAGTATTTCAAGTTGTTGGACGAAGGCATCGCCCATGAAATGAGTGTCGCCAGGGTCGGTGGCTTCACTCAGGCCAAGGCCGACTACCTGACGTTTTTGGACGCGTTCGAGGAAAATGAAAATACGCCGCCTTCCCTGCGCAATAACCAAAAACTGACCGCCAGTTTCAACGTGCTGCGCAACGGGCTGATCAGCGAGCATAAAAACGCACTGGAAAACATCAACGAGACCGAACGCCTGTCGCGCGAGCGCGCGCTGTGGATCGCCGGGCTGCTGGGGCTGGTGGGCCTGGCGGTGCTGATCATCGGTTTCATCACCGCCCATGGCATCGCCCGGCGCTTTGGCGGGCCGATCGAAGCCCTGGCCAAGGCGGCCGATAAAATCGGCCAGGGCAATTTTGATGTCACCTTGCCGATTTCTTCGGCAGCCGAAATGAACCAGTTGACCAAACGTTTTGGCATCATGGCTGAAGCGTTGCGCCAGCATCAGGCCACGAATGTCGACGAATTGCTCGCCGGCCAGCAGCGCTTGCAGGCAGTGCTCGACAGTATCGACGACGGCCTGCTGATGATCGACCGCCAAGGCCGCCTGGAACACCTCAACCCGGTCGCCCAGCGCCAATTGGGCTGGGACGAAAGCCGCCTGGGCGAGGGCCTGGGCGAAGCGCTGCAACGCCCGGAACTGGATGAGCAACTGCATCTGGTGCTGCGCGGCGGCAACCTGGAACGCGCACCTGACGACCTGGAAGTGGAGGTAGAGGGCGAATCGCGCCTGCTGACCTACAGCATGACGCCCGTCAGCCACCACGAGGGGCATATCCTCGGCGCGGTGATGGTGTTGCATGACGTGACCGAACAACGGGCCTTCGAACGAGTGCGCAGTGAATTCGTGTTGCGTGCCTCCCACGAACTGCGTACGCCAGTCACGGGCATGCATATGGCATTCGGCCTGTTCCAGGAACGGGCGAAATTCCCCCCTGAGTCCCGCGAAGCCGACCTGTTGAATACGGTCAACGAAGAAATGCAGCGCTTGATGCAACTGATCAATGACTTGCTGAACTTTTCCCGCTACCAGAACGGCCTGCAAAAACTCACTCTGGCGCCTTGCGACATCAACGAGCTGCTTGAACAGGCCCGCACGCGTTTTGCCGAGCTGGCGAATGCGCAAAACATCGAACTGGTGGTAGAAGCGCAGGCGCAACTGCCCAGGCTGCATGCCGACCAGGCGCAATTGGAGCGGGTGCTCGACAATCTGCTCGGCAATGCCCTGCGCCACACCAGTGACGGCGGGCAGATTCGCCTGCAAGCACGTCGCCATGGCGAACGGCTGATCATCAGTGTCGAGGACAATGGCGAAGGCATCGCCTACGGCCAGCAGGGCAGGATTTTCGAACCTTTTGTCCAGGTAGGCCGCAAGAAAGGTGGCGCCGGCCTGGGGCTGGCGCTGTGCAAGGAGATCGTGCAGTTGCACGGCGGCCGCATGGGGGTCTATTCCCGGCCAGGGCAGGGCACGCAGTTCTATATGGCGTTGCCGCTGTAACTATCAGTCAGGCACGCCACTCAAGGGCAGCAAAGATCAAAGGTGGGAGCTGTCGAGCCCCGGCGAGGCTGCGATGACGGCGCGACTGTCACTACTTATGTTGCCTGACACACCGCTATCGCAGCCTCGCCGGGGCTCGACAGCTCCCACATGAATTGCTCGCAGCTCTTAAATACCTTAGCGGTGGTTTAATACCCTCAGGATCGCTGCGCTTTGCGCATCCGGCGTGCCATCGAACAGTGCCGGCCGGAAGCGCATCTGGAAGGCGGCCAGCACACGCCGCGTTGCCACATCCAGCTCACCGGTCTGCGGCGTGGCATACCCCAAGCGTGCCAATTCTTCCTGGAACCAGGTGATGCTCGGTAGCTGTGCAGCGTACTGCGCCTGATACCGCGCGACCGCCTGGGCCTCGGGCCAGATCCCCAGGCCTTCATCCGCCAGGCGCTTCCACGGGAACAGCGGGCCCGGATCAAGTTTGCGACCGGGGGCGATATCGCTATGACCGATAATGAACTTCGGGTTGATCCGGTTGCGCTGGCTGATGTCCTTGAGCAAGGTCACCAGGGACTGGACTTGCGCTTCGGAGTACGGATACCAGACCCGCCCGGTGGGCGTATCACGGTAGCCCGGGTTGACGATCTCTATACCGATGGAGCTGGAGTTGAGCCAGGTACGCCCCATCCATTCACTTTCCCCGGCATGCCAGGAACGCTTGTCTTCATCCACCAGCTTATAGATGGTCGCGCGCGCGTCATCGCCAATCAGGTAGTGGCTGCTGACCTGGCCTTTGGTCAACAGCGCCAGCGAACCTTCAAGGCTGGTAGCGGTGTAGTGCAGGACGACGAACTGGACACGATTATCGAAGTTCACCGACGGGTGGCTGGTATTCAGCCGCGGGCCACTTGCACAGCCAGCGAGTGTGAGGAACAGAAGAGCAGCAACGAGAAATTTCATGGCAACAGACGGTACGCTAAAGACGATAATGCAACAGTGTAACGTATCGTTTGCCGATCAGCGGCCGGCTTACAAAATGGAACAACTTTTCAGGCCGCCTGCACCTGATTGCGCCCCGCCGCCTTGGCCCGGTACAAGGCTTCGTCCGCGCGCTTGAGGGCCAGGTCGCTGCGCTCGCCGGGCTGAAACTGCGCCATGCCAATGGACATGGTGATGGTCACCCGTTCGCCCTTGAAGTGAAACGGGCACGCCTCAATGGCCGCCCGCAGGCGCTCGCCGAGCTCCAGCGCATCGCCCAACGCCGAATCCGGCATCAGCAGGACAAACTCCTCACCGCCAAACCGCGCGATGAAATCTGTCGCTCGCAAGCGCTTGCTCAACACATTGGCGATGATCTTCAGCACCTTGTCGCCCGCCAGATGGCCGTAGCTGTCGTTGATGCGCTTGAAGTGATCCAGGTCCAACATCGCCAGTGACAGGTTGTTGCCCTGTTGATGCCACGCATTGACCTCGTATTCCAGGCGTTCACTCCAGGCCGCACGATTGGGCAGGCCGGTGAGCGGGTCGATCAGCGCTTTCTGGCGCTGGACCTCAAGGTGGTCGCGATAGCCCTGGGCCTCCTGCTCCATGCTCGCCACGCGTTCGGCCAACCCCTGCAACCGCTCGGCCACTTCATGTTCGCGCTGGTCACGCTGCTTTTGATGCTCGTCCATGGCGCCCAGCAGCCCCTCAAGATGGCTTTCCAGCACTTGCTTGAGGTCATCAAGATCGGCCGCCTCCTGGACACTGCTTTGCAAGCCATCCATCTGCTCACGGATTTGCGTATCCATCTCGCGCGCGGCGCTGCGGCTGTCGGCGTGCCCGTCGCTGGCCGCCTGCAAATTGCTCTGGAAGGCTTCCAGCCGCTCGTTTAGGCGCTTTAAGTAGGCTTCAAACTCATGCTGGCCACTGTCGGTGATGGCCAGCATCAATACCGCCAGATCATCGAGGATCGGCAGCAACTCGTACCAGTTCAGCCCGTGGGCCAGGCGTTCGCGCATGGCTTGCGCCTGGGGCCGGTGATGCTCGGGCAGGTCGAGGTCGCCCAGCAGGCCGAGCAGAGTGTCTTCGATATGTTTGGCTACGGAGCTGTAGGACGGCTCAGGCGAGTCGGGCAGGGCGTACAGCGCCTCGGGATCGACTTCAGTCGGCTCGTCATCCATCACCGGCGGCAACGACAGACTGCCGATCGCTGTCGGTTGCGGCGCCTGCGGCGGAACCTGGGGTACAACTACCGCCGTAGCGACCGCACCTTCAGACACCGGCGCAACGCTCACCTCCACAGGCTGAGACAGTTCCGGGGCCAGGGCCGCGACAGCAGGCATTTCGACCGGCGATAAGCGGGGAGCGTAAACCTGAGGCTGTGGTACCACGCGCTCATCGACATCGACGACCCGGGACGCAATGGCAATAGACGCAGGTGCCGCCTCAAGCACTGCCGGCTGCGAGGCCTGGGCTGGTGGTGCAAAGGCTCGCAGGGCCTGGGCCAGCTCGGGAGCATCCTCAACCGCCTGGGCAACCGGACTTGCGGCTACCGCCGGGGTTGGCCGCGAGGGCGGAGAAACCGTGGACCCGACCGGCGCGACTTCTGCATCCGGCTCCTTGCCGCCAAACAGGCGCTGCAACAGCCCCGGGCGAGCAGGCTCATCATCGGACTCAAGATTGCTCAGGGCCTGCCCTTGAAGGCTGCTCAACTCACTGAGCAGCAGGGGAATCTCCCGTGCCTGGCCGACGCGGCTGTCCAACTGCTTGGCAAAGCTCTTCAACGGGCGGCTGACTTCCCGGGGCAACGGCAGCGCCTGCAATTGCGCGACCAGCGCGGTCAGCGCGGTACTGATTTGATCAACCCGTGTCTCCCGGCGCTGCTCGGAGTCCAGCACGGCCTTTTCCAGGCGCGGCAACAACGCAGCGAGCGCAGCGTCCATGTCATCGGTGCGCACCACATCGCGCATCTCTTTCATGCACTGGTCGACGGCCCGGTCCGTGCCCTCGGCCGCCAGCGTGCTGCGCACCAGCCCACGGCGCAGCAAGTCGAGGCGCGCAGCCCAACGGCGTTCGAGCTTTTCTTGTTGCTCGATGCTTAACAGGTATTTTTCTTTCCAGCGCTGCGCGTCGTCGCTCATGCAAGGGGTCCGCGAAGGCCGGGGCTCAGCGCGGGTAATGCATCAGCCGTGAGCGAACCCGGCAGACGAATCTCTACCGCGACCGGCAGGTGATCGGAAATGGGTTGCGCCAGCACCTGCACGCGTTCCAGCGTCAGGGTCGGGCTTAACAAAATGTGATCTAGACAGCGTTGCGGGCGCCAACTGGGGAAAGTGGCTTCGACCTGCGGCGCCAGCAGCCCCAAATCGCGCAACGGAGAATTTTGCAGCAGGTCGCTGGCATGGGTGTTCATGTCCCCCATCAGCACCTGGTGTTTGTATCCGCCAATCAGCTCACGGATGTAGGCCAGTTGCAGGGTCCGGGTACGTGCACCCAGCGCCAGGTGCATCATGACCACTACCAGCGCCTCGGGGCCCTCGCCGAAACGCACAAGGATCGCCCCGCGCCCTTTCGGGCCCGGCAGGGGATGGTCTTCGATCACCCAGGGCTTGAGGCGGCTGAGCACACCATTGCTGTGCTGGCCCAGGCGTCCGAGGTTGCGATTGAGTTGCTGGTACCAGTAGGGAAAAGCACCCAACTGAGCCAGGTGCTCGACCTGATTGACGTAGCCCGAACGCAGGCTGCCACCATCGGCTTCCTGCAGGGCCACCAGATCGAAGTCACCCAGCAGGTCGCCGATCTTTTGCAGGTTGCCGGCCCGACCGTTGTGGGGCAACAAATGCTGCCAGCCACGGGTCAGGTAATGACGGTATTTCTCGGTACTGATGCCAACCTGGATATTGAAGCTCAGCAAGCGCAGCCGGCTGTCCGCCGGCAGGCCGGTGGACGCGAGGTGATGTTCGTTGACCTGCGGATCATGCCGGCCAACGACGCGTTCGGTACCCCAGCGACGCATGGCGAGCCCCTTACTTGGCTGCGCGCTCTTTGGCGATCAACTGGTCGGCAACGTTCAGGGTCGCTTCAGGACCGCCGGTGGAGCCCAGGTCAAAGCGGTATTTGCCGTTGACGATCAGGGTTGGAACGCCTTGCACGCCATATTTTTGCGCAAGTTCCTTGGCCTGCTTGATCTGGCCCTGGATGGCAAAGGAGTTGAAAGTGGCGAGGAACTTGTCCTTGTCCACGCCTTGGGTGGCGAGGAAATCGGCCATTTGATCAGGCTTGGTCAGCGGCTTGCGATCCTTCTGGATCGCTTCGAACACTGCGTTGTGGACCTTATGCTCCACGCCCATGGCTTCCAGGGTCAGGAACATCTGGCCGTGGGCATCCCAAGGACCGCCGAACATGGCAGGGATACGCTTGAAGTTCACATCCGACGGCAGCTTCTCGGCCCAGGGATTGATGGTTGGCTCAAAGGAATAGCAATGCGGGCAGCCATACCAGAACAGCTCTACGACTTCGATCTTGCCTGGCACGGAAACCGGCACAGGATTGGCCAATTCAACATAGGTCTTACCCGCTTCAAGCGGCACGTCGGCAGCTTGTGCGGTCATGCCGAACAGGCTGGCAGTGACGAGAGCGGCGCTGAGGATCAGATTACGCATGCTTTACTCCTGGACAAATAAAGTCGCCTCGCGCGACCTTTTTTATGACAGGTCTACACGGGCATGAGTTCGTTAGTGTAACGGTAGCGGCCACAAAAAAGGGCGGCCTGAGCCACCCTTTTTATGCTTGCATCGACGGATTAATCGAGCGTTAACGTTGCGCAGGCAACGTCAGGTCATCCGCGCCTTACTTATGCAGGCCCTGGATGTAGCTGGACACCGCCGCAATGTCTTCGTCGCTCAGCTTACGGGCGATGGTACGCATGGTCATGGCATCGCCATCGTTGGCACGACCGGCCTCTTCCTTGCGAAAATCAGTCAGTTGCTTGGCGATGTACTGGGCGTGCTGGCCACCCAGGTGCGGGAAACCGGCAGCCGCGTTACCCGAACCATCCGGGGAATGGCAACCGGTACAGGCTGGCAGGCCTTTTTCGAGGTTGCCGCCACGGAACAGTGCTTCACCACGGGCAACGATTTTTGGATCCGCCGCACCGACACTGCCGGCCTGGCTGGCGTAATACGCCGCGATATCCGCCAGGTCCTGATCACTGAGATTGGTCAGCAAGCCGGTCATTTCCAGAACCGTGCGCTTGCCGTCCTTGATGTCGTGCATCTGCTTGGTCAGGTAACGTTCACCCTGGCCCGCCAGTTTTGGAAAGTTGGGTGCCGGGCTGTTGCCATCCGGTCCATGGCAGGCACCACATACGGCGGCCTTTGTCTGGCCAGCAGTAGCGTCACCTGCAGCATGGGCAACACCAGTGATGCCCAAGGTCAACAGCAGACTCACGATCAATTTGTTCATCAGCTAATCCAATTACGGCTAAAGGTTATAGAGTTATGGACCGGGTCTACTCGCTCATCAAAAGAATGATGGCCTGGTAATCCTCGGCACGGCATTCCATGCACAAACCACGCGGCGGCATCGCCTTGAAACCCTCGGTCACGTGCTGCACCAGCGTCTCCATGCCTTGCGCCAGTCTCGGCGCCCAGGCTGCCTGGTCACCCCGCTTGGGGGCCGTTGGCAACTGTCCGGCATGGCAAGCCGCACAAACGCGGTTGTACACAGCTTCCGGATCCTGTGTAGCCTGAGCACTGTAAAGTGGTATCAGGACACCGACAGCTAGCAGCCACCTGGTCATACGTCGACCTTTTCAGGGTTTGGAAGCGTTTTGCGTTCTAATGCGCAATAAAGGTCTATCGCTCCCGTGAACTTCATCCTTCGCTGGGACAAAGCACACACAAAATCTGCGGCATTATATACTGGCGCTACTGAAACGGGAACGACACTACTTGCCGCACCCATTCCCGGCACCGCCCACATCGGAAATCCCATGCAACTCAAGAACCCCATCCTCGGTCTGTGCCAACAGTCCACCTTCATGCTCAGCGCTGCCAAAGTCGACCAATGCCCCGACGACGAAGGCTTTGAAGTGGCCTTCGCCGGGCGCTCCAACGCCGGCAAATCCAGCGCGCTCAACACCCTGACCCATGCCAGCCTGGCTCGCACCTCGAAAACCCCGGGCCGCACACAGCTCCTCAACTTCTTCAAGCTAGACGATGATCGGCGTCTGGTCGACCTGCCGGGCTACGGTTACGCAAAAGTACCTATCCCATTGAAGCTGCACTGGCAGCGTCACCTGGAAGCCTACCTGGGTGGTCGCGAGAGTTTGAAAGGGTTGATCCTGATGATGGATATCCGTCATCCAATGACCGATTTCGACCTGTTGATGCTCGATTGGGCGGTTGCCAGCGGCATGCCGATGCACATTTTGCTGACCAAGGCCGACAAGCTGACCTACGGTGCCGCCAAGAACACGTTGCTCAAAGTGCAGGCCGAAATCCGTAAAGGCTGGGGTGACGCGATTACGATCCAGCTGTTCTCGGCGCCCAAGCGCCTGGGCCTGGAAGACGCCTATACCGTGCTGGCAGGCTGGATGGAGCTGGCGGACAAAGGTGCAGAAATCGCTGAGTGACTTTGTAGCGGGCAAAAAAAATCCCGAACTTCGTATGGGGAGGGGAAGTTCGGGATCTAAGTACTCCGGACCGCTAGGGCGGGGTCCAGATATCTGCCAACACTTAACACAACATAGGAGCATTGAAGGGCTTCACCACCCATTCAGTAACTCTGAGTGACGTTTCATGGGTTAAGTTCCGGCGCCACGGAAAAACTATTGGAAATAACCTTCAGCCGTTTCCGATCTATAGGCATTGCTGCGACCTCATGCCGCAGCAATACCAAATGATCAGTGCGCTTCGTCCCAGTTATCACCCACCCCGACCTCAACCAGCAGCGGCACATCCAGCTTCGCCGCACCGCTCATGTGCTCACGAATCTTCTCGCTGACCTCATCCACCAGGTCTTCACGGACCTCGACCACCAATTCATCGTGCACCTGCAGGATGACCTTGGCGTCCAGCCCCGACTCCGTCAGCCAGTTGTCGACCTTGACCATCGCCTTCTTGATGATGTCAGCGGCAGTGCCCTGCATCGGCGCGTTGATCGCGGTACGTTCTGCGCCCGCGCGCTCCTGCGGCTTGTTGGAGTGGATGTCCGGCAGGTACAGGCGACGCCCGAACAGGGTTTCTACATAGCCCTGGTCGGAAGCCTGGGCGCGGGTGCGCTCCATGTACTCGCGCACCCCCGGGTAGCGGGCGAAGTACACATCGATATAGGCCTTGGCCGTCTTGGTATCGACGCCGATATCCTTGCCCAGCTTCTGCGCGCCCATGCCGTAGATCAGGCCGAAGTTGATCGCCTTGGCGCTGCGGCGCTGGTCGGACGTGACCTCACCCAACTCGACCTTGAACACTTCGGCCGCCGTGGCCGTGTGCACATCCAGGTTGTCGCGGAACGCGTTCAGCAAGCCCTCGTCCTTGGACAGGTGCGCCATGATCCGCAGTTCGATCTGCGAATAGTCTGCCGCCAGCAGCTTGTAGCCCTTGGGCGCGACGAATGCCTGGCGGATCCGCCGGCCTTCAGCGGTGCGCACCGGGATGTTCTGCAAGTTCGGATCACTGGACGACAAACGCCCGGTGGCCGCCACGGCCTGGTGGTAAGAGGTGTGGATGCGCCCGGTACGTGGGTTGATCTGCTCTGGCAAGCGGTCGGTGTAGGTGCTTTTGAGCTTGCTCATGCTGCGGTACTGCATCAGTACCTTAGGCAGCGGGAAGTCATCTTCAGCCAACTTGGCCAAGACTTCCTCGGCGGTCGAGGCCTGGCCCTTGCCGGTTTTCTTCAACACCGGCAGCCCGAGTTTTTCGTAGAGGATCGCCCCCAACTGCTTGGGTGAACCAAGGTTGAACTCCTCGCCGGCGATCTCGTATGCCTGGCGCTCCAGTTCCACCATCTTGTTGCCCAGCTCGATGCTTTGCACGCCCAGCAGCGCGGCATCCACCAGGGCGCCCTGGCGCTCGATCCGCGCCAGCACCGGCACCAACGGCATCTCGATATCCGTCAGTACATTGGCCAGGCTCGGCAGCGCCGCAAGTTGTGCGTGCAATGCCAGGTGCAGGCGCAGGGTCACATCGGCATCTTCGGCAGCGTAGGGGCCTGCCTGTTCCAGGGGAATCTGGTCAAAGGTCAGTTGCTTGGCGCCTTTGCCGGCAATGTCCTGGAAGCTGACGGTGTCATGCTCCAGGTACTTCTTGGCCAGGCTGTCCATGTCGTGGCGGGTCGCGGTGGAGTTCAGCACGTAGGATTCGAGCATGGTGTCGAAGGCGATGCCGCGCACGGTGATGCCCTGCGCCGGGTCGCCGCCGATGGCGCAATTGGCCAGGATGTTCATGTCGAACTTGGCGTGCTGGCCCACCTTGAGCTTTTGCGGGTCTTCCAGCAGCGGCTTCAAGGCCAGCAGTACTGTATCGCGGTCCAGTTGCTCGGGTACGCCGATGTAGGAGTGGGTCAGCGGGATGTAGGCCGCTTCATTGGCCTGTACGGCGAACGAAACCCCTACCAGTTGCGCCTGCTGGGCATCGACGCCAGTGGTTTCGGTATCGAAGGCAAACAGCTTCGCGTCATTGAGCTTCTTCAGCCAGACGTCAAAGCGGGCCTGGTCGAGGATGGTTTCGTACTGCGCTTCGACCGGGGCCTGCGTCTCTGCGGCCTCAGGCTCAGTCGAAGGCTGCACCGGCGCTACGTCGGCAGCCGCTTTAAGCTCGACCCGCTTGGCATCGCGCTGAATCTCATCGATCCAGCTCTTGAACTCCAGCAGGGTGTACAGCTCCAGCAGCTTTTCACGATCAGGCTCGATCAAGTGCAAGTCTTCCAGGCCAACCTCCAGTGGCACGTCGACCTTGATGGTCGCCAACTGGTAGGACAGGAATGCCATCTCTTTGTGTTCTTCCAACTTGGCCGGCAGGGTCTTGGCCCCACGGATCGGCAAGGTCGGGACAATGTCGAGCTGCTCGTAAAGCTCTTTCAGGCCGCCGTTCACACCCACCAGCAAGCCCGAAGCAGTCTTAGGACCAATCCCCGGAACGCCCGGAATGTTGTCGGAGGAATCGCCCATCAGCGCCAGATAATCGATGATCTGCTCGGGAGCGACGCCGAATTTCTCCTTAACGCCTTCGATGTCCATCGCACTACCGGTCATGGTGTTGACCAAGGTAATGTGCCCGTCGACCAGTTGCGCCATGTCCTTGTCGCCGGTAGAGATCACCACCGGGCGGTCAGCGGCCGCGCTGCTGCGGGCCAGGGTGCCGATCACGTCGTCCGCTTCAACGCCTTCGACGCACAGCAGCGGGAAGCCCAGGGCGATCACGCTCTGGTGCAGCGGCTCGATCTGCACGCGCATGTCATCGGGCATGCTCGGGCGGTTGGCCTTGTATTCGGCGTACATGTCATCGCGAAATGTCCCGCCCTTGGCGTCGAACACCACTGCGAACGGGCTGCCCGGGTACTGCTTGCGCAGGCTTTTGAGCATGTTCAACACGCCCTTGACCGCGCCGGTCGGCAGGCCTTTGGACGTGGTCAGCGGCGGCAGCGCGTGGAAGGCACGGTACAGATATGAAGAACCGTCCACCAGGACGAGGGGGGCTTGGCTCATGAGCAGGATCAACCTTTTCGGCGGGTCAGGCGCTAGAATAGCCGGACCAATGACAACAAAGGGACAAGGTTATCATGCGTACATTCAATCGCCTGCTGTTGACCGGCTTGATTGCACTCGCTCCGATGGCTGCCATGGCGGCAGACGACGCTCCCTCGGGGGATCCGCAAGTCACCATTCGCACGGAAGGCGACAAGACCATCCAGGAATACCGCCAAAATGGCTTCCTGTATGCAATCAAGGTAACCCCGAAAGGCGCGCCCCCGTATTTCCTGGTGCGCGCGGACGGAACCGATGCGAACTTCATCCGCTCGGACCAGCCGGATATGCTGATCCCGTCATGGAAGATCTTCGAATGGAAATGATTTCTTAATTTTAATCGGCGCCGCGGCCCGCGGCGCCCGTACTGGCAGTTTTAACCATGTCTGTGTTCACCCCCCTGGCTCGGCCCGAGCTGGAAACCTTTCTCGCCCCTTATGGGCTCGGCCGCCTGCTCGATTTCCAGGGGATTGCCGCGGGTAGCGAAAACACCAACTTCTTTATCAGCCTGGAGCAGGGCGAATTTGTCCTGACCCTGGTTGAGCGCGGCCCCGTGGACGAAATGCCGTTCTTCATCGAACTGCTGGACGTACTCCACGACGCCGACCTGCCGGTGCCTTACGCCCTGCGCACCACCGACGGCGTGGCCCTGCGCGAATTGGCAGGCAAGCCGGCGCTGCTGCAACCGCGCCTGGCGGGCAAGCACATCCAGGACGCCAACGCCCAGCATTGCGTGCAAGTGGGTGAACTGCTCGCTCACCTGCACCTGGCCACCCAGGGCGACAAGGTGCTGGAACGCAAGACCGATCGCGGGCTCGATTGGATGCTCAATGAAGGCGCGCAACTGATCTCGCACCTCGACGCAGAGCAACAGCACCTGCTGCAAGCGGCCCTGGATGAAATCCAGCAACACAAGGCACACATCCTCACGCTGCCCCGCGCCAACATCCACGCTGACCTGTTTCGTGACAACGCGATGTTCGAAGGCACTCACCTGACCGGGTTGATCGACTTCTACAACGCCTGTTCCGGGCCGATGCTGTACGACGTGGCAATCGCCCTGAATGACTGGTGCTCGGACGCTGACGGCGTGATTGATGGCCACCGCGCCCGCGCGCTGCTGGGGGCGTATGCAGCACTGCGACCGTTCAGCGCCAGGGAAGCCGAGCTGTGGCCGACAATGTTGCGGGTCGCGTGTGTGCGGTTCTGGCTGTCACGCCTGATTGCGGCAGAGTCGTTTGCCGGGCAGGACGTGTTGATTCACGACCCACGGGAGCTCCAGCAGCGGTTGGAGCAGCGCCAGCAGGTCACGCTCCAACTGCCGCTCGCCCTCTAAATGTGGGAGCGGGCTTGCTCGCGAATGCGGTGTGTCAGCCAAGTAGCGGGTGACTGACACACCGCATTCGCGAGCAAGCCCGCTCCCACATTGGTTTGGCGCTGTGCCTACAGTGACTCCAGGCACCCTGCCAAATCATTGCCCAGCTTCTCCAGCAACTGCTCATAGCCTTGAGCGGTGGCCGGGGTGTAGCCGCCCAACGCATCCAACTCCGCCAGTTTCACCGGCAGGCCCGCCACCAGGGTCTCAGCCAGGCGCGGGCGCAATGGCGGCTCGCTGAACACACAAGTCTTGCCTACTTCCTGCAGGCGCGTGCGCATCGCCGCCACATGCTGGGCGCCGGGTTGCACCTCGGCGGCCACGCTGAATACACCGGTGTGCTTGAGGCCATAGGTGTCTTCAAAGTAATCGAAGGCTTCGTGGAACACGAAGTAAGGCTTGCCGGCGATCCCCGCCAGGCGCGCCTTGAGACGCATATCCAAGGCATCCAGGCGGCCGTCGAAGGCTTGCAGGTTGCTCTGGTAGCGCGCTGCGTTGGCCGGATCGGCCACGCTCAAGTCCGCCGCCATTTTCGCCGCAATCACCCGCGCATTGACCGGCGACAACCACAAGTGAGCATCCAGGCTGCCCGGGCGATGGTCGTGATCATGCTCGTCGGCTTCTTCGGCGTGGGAGTGGTTATCTTCGGCGAAATGCCGCAATTTCAGACCCGGCAGCTCCTGCACCGCAACGGTCGGCAAGCTGCGGCCCTTGAGCACGCGTGGCAGAAAGCCTTCCATGTCGGGCCCGATCCAATACAGCAGTTCCACCGATTGCACACGCCGTACGTCGGAAGGGCGCAGCGCATAGTTATGCGGCGACGCTCCCGGCGGCAGCAAAACCTCTGGAACCGCCACGCCGTCCTGCACTGCGGCGGCAATCAACTGCAATGGCTTGATGCTGGTCAGCACCCGAACCTCAGCCTGAGCAGCACCGATGACGAACAAACTGGTGACAAATACGACAAAAACGGGAAAAAGTCGGGACACGATGAGCACTCAAGGCGGCAGGAACGGGTAACATAATAACGTCTCTCACAAATATCTGTCGCCGCTCATGCCTAAAACACCGCTTGCCAGCCGTCCCCACGACCACTCTCACTGCGTCCACAACGCACTGTCAGAGGCCGACGCCCTGTGCGCACGCCAAGGCCTGCGCCTGACGGCCCTGCGCCGGCGGGTGCTGGAGCTGGTGTGGCAGAGCCACAAACCGCTGGGTGCCTACGACATTCTCGGCGTGCTCAGCGAGCAGGACGGCCGCCGCGCCGCGCCGCCGACGGTGTACCGTGCGCTGGACTTCCTGCTGGAAAACGGCCTGGTGCACCGCATCGCCTCGTTGAACGCCTTTGTCGGCTGCAATCACCCGGAGCATGCGCACCAGGGCCAGTTCCTGATCTGCCGTGAATGCCACGCCGCCATCGAGCTTGAACAAAAAAGCATCAGCGACGCGATTATCAAGAGCGCCAGCGATGTGGGCTTTCGGGTCGAAGGGCAGACCGTCGAAGTGGTGGGTATCTGCTCGGGCTGCCAGGGGGCTTGATGAGCACTGCGCTAATCCGCCTGGAGCAGGTCGGGGTCTCGTTCGCCGGCCAGAACGTGCTGGACAACATTCACCTGAGCGTCGAGCCAGGGCAGATCGTGACCCTGATCGGCCCCAATGGCGCCGGCAAGACCACTCTGGTGCGTGCGGTATTGGGCCTGCTCAAGCCCGACAGCGGCAGTGTCTGGCGCAAGCCCAGGCTGCGCATCGGCTACATGCCGCAAAAACTGCACGTCGACCCGACTTTACCGTTGTCGGTGCTGCGCTTCCTGCGCCTGGTGCCTGGCGTGGATCGCGCCCGGGCCCTGGCCGCGCTCAAGGAAGTCGGCGCCGAACAGGTAATCGACAGCCCGGTGCAAAGCATCTCCGGCGGTGAAATGCAGCGTGTCCTGCTGGCGCGCGCCCTGTTGCGCGAACCTGAGCTGCTGGTACTCGACGAACCCGTGCAGGGCGTCGACGTCGCCGGCCAGGCCGAGCTGTACAGCCTGATCACCCGCCTGCGCGACCGTCATGGCTGCGGCGTGCTGATGGTGTCCCACGACTTGCACCTGGTAATGAGCACCACTGACCAGGTGGTGTGCCTCAATCGCCACGTCTGCTGCTCCGGCCACCCGGAGCAGGTCAGCGGCGACCCGGCCTTCGTCGAGCTGTTTGGCAAGAATGCCCAGAGCCTGGCGATTTATCACCACCATCACGACCATGCCCATGACCTGCATGGCGCCGTGGTTGCCGATCCGACCGCCCCTCATACCCACGTCCACGGAGATAGCTGCAAGCATGGCTGATTTTCTGCTCTACGCCCTGCTTGCAGGCTTGGCTTTGGCGCTGGTGGCGGGCCCGCTGGGTTCGTTCGTGGTCTGGCGGCGCATGGCCTACTTTGGCGACACCTTGTCCCACGCGGCCCTGCTCGGCGTAGCCCTGGGCTTCTTGCTGGACGTCAGCCCGACCATCGCCGTGACCGTTGGCTGCCTGCTGCTCGCCGTGCTGTTGGTGACCCTGCAACAGCGCCAGCCCCTGGCTTCGGACACCCTGCTGGGGATCCTCGCGCCCAGCACGCTGTCCCTGGGCCTGGTAGTCCTGAGCTTTATGCACGAAGTGCGTATCGACCTGATGGCCTATCTGTTCGGCGACCTGCTGGCGATCAGCCCCACAGACCTGGCCTGGATTCTCGGCGGCAGCACAGCGGTATTGATCCTACTGGTGGCCCTGTGGCGCCCGCTGCTGGCAATTACCGTCCACGAACAACTGGCCACCGTCGAAGGCTTGCCCGTGCCAGCACTGCGCATGACCCTGATGCTGCTGATTGCCGTGGTGATTGCTGTCGCAATGAAGATTGTCGGCGTATTGTTGATCACGTCGCTATTGATCATCCCCGCCGCCGCCGCCCAGCGTCATGCACGCTCGCCGGAACAGATGGCGGTCGGCGCCAGTCTGCTGGGGATGCTTGCCGTGTGTGGCGGCCTGGCGCTGTCCTGGTTCAAGGACACCCCGGCCGGGCCGTCGATTGTGGTCACGGCCGCCGCACTGTTTCTGCTGAGTTTTGTCCTGCCCCGTCGAGGGGTGTAGACTTGCTCGCTTTTTGCGCAATTAGAGAGTCGCAGGAATGAAGCCGTTCACCTCCCGTTATCTGCTCCTTGCCGCATTTTCCCTGCTGCTGGGCGCCTGCCAAAGCACCCCGCCCGTCGCCCCCGAGGTTCCGGATGCGCGCGCTGCGGCCATTGCACAACTGGAACAAAACCTGGCCAGCAGCGAGCTGGCCACCGCCGAGGACCAACTGGCTGCGTTGCAGGCCCAGTCGCCCGACGACCCGGCCCTGGAGCCTTATCAGCGTCAGTTGGCCGAAGCCTATTTGCAGCGCAGCCAGATCGTCCTGCAAAAAGGTGATGTCAACGCCGCCGCCACCGCCCTGAGCCGCGCCCGCGCCTTGATGCCCAAGGCGCCAGCGCTGACGGGTGGGGTCAACAGCGCCATCGCCCACGCACGCAAGGCCGAGCTGGATAAAGCCGAAGCCGCCCTCAAGGCCGCCGAAGCCAAGCCACCGGCCAAGGTCATCGACCCCACTGCCGAGAGCACCACGGTTGCGCTGAACCTCACGGATATTCAGGAGTTGCGCCATCAACTGGATGCCATCGCCACCGATGTGGTGAATTACCAGTGTGATGTGAGCATCCAGGTGCCGCGCACCCAGGATTACCCGTGGCTGAACACGCTGCTGAGCAAACGAGTGAAGCGGATAGATTCAGGGTATGACCTGAAGATTCACCGGCAGATCCTCAAGCATATTCCGGCGCAGGTTGTACTGATTCCGCGTAAAGCCGACTGACGCCAATCGCGGGCAAGCCCGCTCCCACATTGGAATACATTTCAAATGTGGGAGCGGGCTTGCCCGCGATGGCGCCCTATCAAACAACCAAAAACTTAAGCCGGAACCGCCTTGGCCCGAGGCTCGCGTTCCCAAACCCGATGCTGGGCAATTGCCGCAATAAACGCCTTCAACGCCTTGGCATCCCCGCCAACAATCAAGCCCGCATCCGCCTCCAGCTTCAACACCGCCAACAACTGCTTCGCCTCACCGGCCAAGGCAATCGCCTTCAAATGCTTGTAGGCCTCCAGCAGGTAGTGCAACGCCACACCATCACCGCTCAACGTCTGGATCGACTTCGCCCCACCCGGCACAAACACTGCGTCGAACGCGACCGACGGCAAGCCTTCCATCGAAGCATCCACCGCCAGGCTCTTGCCATCTGCGGTGGTCACCGGCGCCGAGGTCGGCCCCAGCAATTTGGCATGGGCACCTTGCGCGGCCAGCGCCTTTTTCAACGCTGCGATGGCTGCACCATCAACACCATTGGCCGCCAGGATCGCCACCTTGCGCGTCTTGATGCCCCCTGGCAGCAGGTTGGCCTGGCTCAAGGCCGGCGAGCGCTCTGGCGCAGTCTTGCGCACCGGCACGGTGCCTTTTTTCGGCGCCGACAGGCCCAGGTTCTGCGCCACGCGCTTGGCCAGCTCCAGGTCGATGTTGGCCAAGATCTCGTTGACCTGGCGCGCCCGGATAAACTCACGCTCGACCTTGCCCAGCTCAAAGCTGTAGGCCGCGATGATGTGCTCCTGCTCGTGCTTGCTCATGCTGTTGAAAAACAGGCGCGCCTGGGAGAAGTGATCGCTGAACGACTCACTGCGCTCACGGATTTTGTGCGCGTCGATGCGCTCCGGGTAAGATTCGAAACCGCCGTCCTGCGCGGCCGGAGGCGTTTCCTTCGGCCAGCCGCCGTCAATGGAGTTCGGCTCGTAAGCCGCACGGCCTTTGTCGATGGTGCTGCGGTGCATGGCATCGCGCTGGTTGTTATGCAGTGGCGTCACCGGCTGGTTGATCGGCAACTGGTGAAAGTTCGGCCCACCTAGACGGCTGATCTGCGTGTCGGTGTAGGAAAACAACCGACCTTGCAGCAGTGGGTCATTGGAGAAGTCGATACCCGGCACGATATGGCCTGGGCAGAAGGCGACCTGCTCGACTTCCGCGAAGAAGTTATCCGGGTTGCGGTTGAGCACCATCTTGCCCAACGGGGTGATGGGCACCAATTCTTCGGGAATCAGCTTGGTCGGGTCGAGGATATCGAAGTCGAAGGCATGCTCTTTATCCTCGGGAATAATCTGCACCCCCAGTTCCCACTCCGGGTAATCGCCCATCTCGATGGCGTCCCACAGGTCGCGACGGTGGAAATCGGTATCTTTGCCCGCCAGTTTCTGCGCTTCGTCCCACACCAGGGAACAGGTGCCCGCCGTCGGCCGCCAGTGGAATTTGACGAATTTGGACTTACCCTCGGCATTGACCAGGCGGAACGTATGAACACCAAAACCCTGCATGCTGCGCAGGCTCTTTGGGATGGCGCGGTCGGACATCGCCCAGATCACCATGTGCGCCGATTCCGGCTGCAGCGAGACAAAATCCCAGAACGTGTCGTGGGCCGAGCCGCCGGTAGGAATTTCGTTGTGCGGCTCAGGTTTTACCGCATGCACGAAGTCAGGAAACTTAATCGCGTCCTGAATGAAAAATACCGGCATGTTGTTGCCCACTAGGTCGAAGTTGCCTTCTTCGGTGAAGAACTTCACGGCAAAACCACGCACGTCACGCACCGTATCGCCCGAACCACGTGGGCCCTGCACCGTGGAAAAACGCGTGAACACCGGGGTTTTATGGCCAGGGTCACGCAAAAAACCCGCCTTGGTCAGCGCCGAGTGGTTTTCATAGGTCTGGAAGTAGCCATGGGCGCCAGTGCCGCGGGCGTGCACGATGCGCTCCGGAATACGCTCATGGTCAAAGTGCGTGATCTTTTCACGCATGATGAAATCTTCCAGCAGCGAAGGCCCGCGAGCGCCGGCCTTCAGGCTGTTCTGGTTATCGGAGATTTTCACCCCCTGATTGGTGCGCAGCGCCTGGCCAGTGGCGTCGGAACGGAGTTTTTCCAGGCTTTGCAGCTTGGCATTGGTGTTGCCACGGTCCAGGGTATCGGTGCCGGCAAGCTCGCTCTTGGCCGCCCTTGCGGGTTTCTTGGTACTCATCAGACAAAACTCCTCGTTTGCGTAGGCCAGAGCGGTCCCTGGCTCGTTTGAGCAAAACCCCAGGCACGGCACCTGGGAAATCGAGTTGCCTAAGTAGTGACTGACACGGTTTTTGACCGTTCCTTTTTTATGACCTTTGATCGCGTTATTGCCAAATCGCTGGTTGAATACGAAATAAATGCTAAGAAACACTAGATGGACAGGCTAAAATGCGCGCCCGGCTAACCGCTGATCCCTTTTCAATGCGCCCCACAAGGTTCGCTACGTGATCGAGTTTCATAACGTCCATAAAACCTACCGGGTCGCCGGCAAGGATATCCCCGCACTGCACCCCACCAGCCTGCGCGTCGAGAACGGCCAGGTGTTCGGCCTGATTGGCCACTCTGGTGCGGGAAAAAGTACTCTGCTGCGCCTGATAAACCGTCTGGAAGAACCTTCGGGCGGCCAGATCAAGGTCGACGGCGAAGAAGTCACCGCCCTGGATGCCAACGGCCTGCGCCGTTTCCGGCAACAGGTCGGGATGATCTTCCAGCACTTCAACCTGCTGGCCTCCAAGACCGTCGCCGACAACGTCGCGCTGCCGCTGACCCTGGCGGGCGAGTTGTCGCGCCGCGAAATCGATGCACGCGTGGCCGAACTGCTGGACCGTGTCGGCCTGGCCGACCACGCCAAGAAGTACCCGGCGCAGTTGTCCGGCGGCCAGAAGCAGCGCGTCGGCATCGCCCGCGCCCTGGCCACCAAACCCAAGATCCTGCTGTGCGACGAGGCCACCAGCGCCCTTGACCCGCAGACCACCGCCTCGGTCCTGCAACTGCTGGCCGAGATCAACCGCGAGCTGAACCTGACGATCGTGTTGATCACCCATGAAATGGACGTGATCCGCCGTGTCTGCGACCAGGTCGCGGTGATGGATGCCGGTGTGATCGTCGAGCAAGGCCCGGTGGCCCAGGTGTTCCTGCACCCCACGCACGCGACCACCAAACGGTTCGTGCAAGAAGCCGAGCAGGTCGATGAAGGCGAGCAGCGCGATGTCTTCGCCCATGTACCAGGGCGCATCGTGCGCCTGACGTTCCAGGGCGAAGCGACCTACGCGCCCCTGCTGGGTACCGTCGCCCGCGAAACAGGCGTGGACTACAGCATCCTTGCCGGTCGCATCGACCACATAAAAGATACCCCTTACGGGCAACTGACCCTGGCCATCACCGGCGGTGACATGGAAGCGGCATTCGCACGCTTTACCGCAGCCGATGTGCACATGGAGGTCCTGCGTTAATGGACGTGCTACTGCATTATTTCGACAACGTCGACTGGGCTGATATCTGGGTGGCCACCAGCGACACCATGCTGATGCTCAGCACCTCGCTGTTTTTCACCGTACTGGTGGGCCTGCCGCTGGGCATCCTGCTGTTTCTGTTCAGCCCACGCCAGTTGCTGGAGCAGAAAACCACCTATGCCGCCCTGGCCTTCGTGGTCAACGCCATCCGCTCCCTGCCGTTTATCATCCTGCTGATTGTGATGATCCCGACGACGGTGTTCCTCACCGGCACCTCGCTGGGTGTCGCCGGCGCCATTCCACCGCTGGTGGTAGGCGCTTCGACGTTCTTCGCCCGGCTGGTGGAAACCGCCCTGCGCGAGGTCGATCGCGGCATCATCGAAGCGACCCAGGCCATGGGCGCGACCACCCGGCAGATCATCACCAAGGCGCTACTGCCCGAGGCAAAGCCCGGCATCATTGCGGCAATCACCGTGACCGCCATTGCCCTGGTGGGCTACACCGCCATGGCGGGTGTGGTGGGTGCCGGTGGCCTGGGCGACCTGGCGATCCGTTATGGGTACCAGCGTTTCCAGGATGACGTGATGGTCGTCACCGTGGTGATGTTGATTGTACTGGTGCAGATTCTGCAAACCATCGGCGATAAGCTGGTGACACACTACTCTCGAAAATAACGGCCATTGCCGGCCCCCGCCGGCAGATGCCCGAACAAGGAGCTTGTTGGATGAAAAAACTACTGGTTGCTTTCGCCGCGGTTGCCGCGTTTTCCGCCCATGCCGCCGAGACCCTGACGGTCGCCGCCACACCGGTGCCGCATGCCGAGATCCTTGAATTCGTGAAGCCGGCCCTGGCCGCGCAAGGCGTGGACCTGAAGGTCAAAGTGTTCACCGACTACGTGCAGCCGAACGTACAAGTGGCCGAGAAGCGCCTGGACGCCAACTTCTTCCAGCACCAGCCGTACCTGGATGAGTTCAACAAGGCCAAGGGCACTCACCTTGTGAGTGTGGCCGGCGTGCACCTGGAACCCCTGGGCGCGTACTCCAGCAAGTACAAGACCCTGGCCGAGCTGCCAAACGGCGCCAACGTGGTCATCCCCAACGACGCCACCAACGGCGGCCGCGCGCTGTTGCTGCTGGCCAGCAAGGGCCTGATCACCTTGAAGAACCCGACCGATATCCTGTCGACCATCAAGGACATCACCGGCAACGAAAAAGGCCTGAAATTCCGCGAACTGGAAGCCGCCACCCTGCCGCGCGTGCTGACCCAGGTCGACCTGGCGCTGATCAACACCAACTACGCCCTGGAAGCCAAGCTGGATCCTGCCAAGGATGCCCTGGCGATCGAAGGCAACGACTCGCCTTACGTCAACATCCTGGTGACCCGCGAGGACAACAAGGATTCGGACGCGGTGCAGAAGCTGGTCAAAGCCCTGCACACCCCAGAAGTGAAGAAATTCATCAACGAGAAGTACAAAGGCGCGATTCTGCCGGCGTTCTGATCGAGCACTATCTCCAAAACACTGGAGATCGAATGGACTGCCCCCAAGAAGTTGGACACAAATCCAATTTCTTGGGGTGTTCACATGAGCAAGTATTCAGATCAATTCAAACTCA